>NZ_JAQFWV010000062.1:0-18716 GCF_056175805.1 Halohasta sp. A2
GGCTTGATATGTCCATTTCAGGGAATGAGTAATCACTACTGAAATCCATCGATCCCTGTTGCAGAGTGCTGTTCATGCTGATTTCAGTCCTTCAGCAGCGGGAATAGTATTTGTGGGTAAGAGACAGAGTTCTACTCAGCGTGTACTCGGTGATTGCGTGGAAGGTTCTTGAGTTGCGTGAGTTAGCCCGTGGTGAAGGAACAACCCCACCAGATGTCTTGTTGACCGAGGCCGAACGCGCAGTTCTGGAAACGAGATTTCCAGAACTGAGCGGGAAGAACGGGAAAGCGTATGCGATACACGTAGCGAAACTTGGTGGATACTTAGATCGTGGATCTGATCCACCGCCAGGCTGGCAGACAATGTGGAAAGGACTACAGAAGCTTCGCATGTGGGCAGAGGGTTACGAACTTGGTGCTGAATGAGCGCTGGTCGCTCATTCAGCGACATCCACCGTAGAGTGGATTTGATTCTGTTATTTCATTGGTAGAATTCTGAGTATAATTCAGTCTTCTCGTAGGCCGTCCGAATAATATAATAATTTTGACTAATTATTTATTTTCAGACCTCATTTAGTTAGTTTTAGATTCTGTCACTGAATTATGGGTAAGAGACAGCGCTTTAGCGCGGGGAGGATGTCAACCGTACTTCCGTAAAGCAAAAGCTGTTTGTAAACAGTAGATGGTGGCTCAGTGTGATACCTCGTCACAAGGGGCTCGGAGGGGGTAACACGGTATCTATCAATAGATTCCGTGGCGGTCTCTGTCGAATGGGAAACGAGATCTCAATGGCGAAAATGAAGGATAAAAAAGAGCCAGTGATCAGTCACACGCTGCCGTCTCGAAATCGAACCACGTCGACATCGATGGGAAGCGAATCGAAGTCATCGTCTCCGCCAGCGATGAGCGTACCGTCGGTCTCTGCGGCAAGCGCAACAGCGTGGGCATCCGCCAGTGAGATGTGACCATCCGCCTTCACCTCACCCGCGATCCGCCAGCTGGCCCGCTCCAAGACGACTCCCCACCGTTGGAGGGCCCGCACATCCCGATCCGCAGTCCGGAACGAGTCCGGTGTCGGGCCGCCGTCGACACCCTCGGCCCGGGCGATGAGGTAAAACACTTCAGCAGCATTCGTCTCGGCCATCAATCCGTCGACGGAACCGTCGCGGACCTCCGTGAGGTACGCTTCGACGACATCACGGCCGGGTTCGTCGTAGAGGTATGCAATGATCGCCTCGGTGTCAAAGACGTACGTAGCGCTCATTCGTCTCCGGAACCGCTCGACCGGAGACGGTCAATACGTTCCTCGTCGCGTTCCATCTCTTCGCGCTTGAGCTCTCGGACTTTCTCGATCATCTCCCCGCGGTTGCGGTCGTCACTGGCGTGAATGCCACCGAGTTCTTCGAGGGAAGGAACGGGCTCGACGACGATCCGCTCGCCCTCCTCGTAAATGAACACCTCGCCAGGCGTGTCGATCCCGAACTTCTCCCGCAATGGCTTCGGAATCGTGGCTTGCCCCTTCTGGGAGACACGAACTACATCCGGCTCTCGTGTACTACTCGACATAATTAGTTGTACTTACTTCGTTGAGATACTACTAACTACCGGTGACGCAACACTGTGTCGAGTCAGTCTTGTCGAGTACGACCAACAGGTCGACTTTGACATAACTTACTAGGAAGTAAATTCGCACGACTACGTGGCGGCCAGTATCGAAGGTGGTGGCTCAGTGTGAAACCTCGTCACAAGGGGCTCGGAGGGGGTAACTCTCATCACTGCCACCGTCGACACGTGGTCTCCCTGCGGACAAGTAAGCCACGCATCGACTCGCCAACCACTAGTCGTCAATCCCCCCAAGTGGGCTTCGAAGGTCCATCCGTGTGGCTGTGATCGTCTCATCGGAGCCTTCGAGCTCGATTTCGTACTCGTCGTCCGTCTTGTCGTGCGAAGAGACGACGCCGTGAGCTCCGTGGTAGTCGTACGCGAGGTCGCTTTCTTGGGTGATGTCGACTCTGACTCGACTCCCCAACTCGTAGACTGGGACAGCGCCACTGCCTTCCGAAGACCAGTCGATCCGGTAGCCGCAGTCGGGACAGTAGCCCGTTTCGTAAGAGGCGGCCTCGATGAACCCCGAGGCCATAATCGAAGCCGGAAGCGCGAACAGTCCGATTCCGAGAATCGCGACCGCACTACCGATGAGCTGGCCGACCGGGGTAATCGGCGTCACATCGCCGTATCCGACCGTGGTGAGTGTGACGATCCCCCACCACATCGTTCCCGGAATCGAGGGGAACGCCTCCGGCTGGGCGGTGTGTTCGGCAAAGTACATCAGCGACGAGGAGATGACCAACAGAATCAGGTTGCCAGCCATCGCGACGGTGAGTTCGCCCCGCTTGAGATAGAACGCTCGCCCGAACGCCTGCATCGACTCGCTGTACCGGACGAGTTTGAACAGTCGAAGAAACCGCACCAGTCGAAGTGCACGGAGAATCAGTAGATCAAGTCCAACACCGACGACCAGCAAGTAGAACGGCAAAATCGCGATCAGATCGATGAGCAACAGCGGTCGACTGGCGTACCGGAGCCGACCGAGAATCGGGTGGTCGTACGGCTCGCCGATCTCGATGGCACTCCAGATGCGGCACACGTATTCGACGGTGAAAATCAGCACCGAGATGGCCTCGAACGAGGTGAAAAACCAGCCGTAGGCCGCTTGGTACGAGTCGATCGTTTGCAGCATCACCGCAGCCACGTTCAGCACGATCAGACACATAATAAACCAGTTGATGTAGACGCCGGTGCCGTCGATATAGTTCGGATCGAGCAGCTCGCGCGTCCGTTTCCGCAGTGAAAGCGTCTGCATATAGCCTATCATAGAAGTGGTCAATCATATGTCTTGGCTACCGACGGGTTCGGCTGAACCCACGTTTTAGACCCTCTACCGGCCGGAACCACCATGCGCTGGTATCGGATATATTACCTCTACGTAGTATATTCACATATGAACAATCAGACAATCAAATATATTTTATATTCGGATGATTATCCGAGATGAACAATCACCTAAGAGAGAAATCATATATGCCATTAAACCGTATCAACATGAATCGTAGCCACACACCTCATCGCAGAGACGAACCGCAGACCGGTGGGCCGACTTGGCGGTCGACCAGCCCACGGCCACACACCGGGACGTTATGAAAACCAGTGTATTTCACAGGTGGCTACTTGTCGCTGTTGTTGGATTGGTACTGTTTTCGGGGTCGACCGTTGGCGAACCGCTGGTCGACATCGACCCTGAGACGGATCTGGACGGGAACGGGACCGAAACCGAGCCCTATGAGATCGCAAACAGCTCCGAGTTGCAGGCGATGGATCACAACCGGAGTGCGAACTACACGCTCGTCGACGATATCGACGCCACGAACACCTCGGCTTGGAACGACCAGGCGGGCTTCGAGCCGGTCGGCAACGACAGCGACCCGTTCGTCGGCGAGTTGAACGGGAGTACGCACTCGATCGACGGGCTTGCAATCAATCGCACTGACACAGACGGCGTCGGGCTGTTCGGCGTGAGTGAAGGACGTGTTCACGATCTCGTTCTCACGGACGTCGACGTTTCGGGCGGTAACGCGACCGCCGGGGCCGTCGGCACCAATCGCGACGGAACTGTCGAAACCGTCTCGGTTTCCGGGAACGTGACTGCCTCGAACGCGACGAGCGTCGGAGGACTCGTCGGGCATACCAACGGCACCGGCGAGACACGGGTCCAGAACGTGTTCAGTAACGCGAGTGTCAATGGAACCAACTCGACGGCTGTCGGTGGACTCGTCGGCAACAACACCGAAAGCGGGTCGACAATCGAAAACGCCCACACTGATGGCTCGGTCGACGGCAGTACGGAGGTCGGCGGGCTGGTCGGCAACAACACCGCCAGCATCTTCACGTCGTTCGCAACGGGAGCGGTCGACGAGTCAGGCGATGGAGAAGGGAATATCGGTGGGCTTGTGGGGTACAACAGTAGCGAAGTGACCGACTCCTACTGGGACACCAACTCGACCAATCGTGACAGTTCCGGCGGTGGCGAGGGACTGACCACTGACCAAATGGCCGGCGAGAACGCCACAGCCGACGGCAATATGGATGGCTTTGCGTTCTATGATGAGTGGATTCCGACCGAGGAGTATCCCAGACTCTCCTGGCAGTATTACGACGAGTCGACTGGTGATGGAACTGGATCGTCTCCCTATGTCGTCGAAGACCGGTACGGACTGCAGGCGATGAATGCTGATCTGGATGCCGACTACGAACTCGATGGTGACATTGATGCAACCGAGACCGACGACTGGAACGATGGCGACGGGTTCGAACCAATTGGTGATGATTCCGATGGATTCAGTGGCTCCTTAGAGGCGAACGGAAATCAGATCGAGTCGCTTTCGATCAACCGATCCGAGAACTACGTCGGGTTGTTCGGTTATGTTGAGTTTGAAGGAAGCGTTTCGAACGTGACGCTTGATGAGTCGACAGTTCAGGGTGAAGAATATGTTGGCGCACTTGTCGGAGATAATGGTGGGGAACTTTCGAACGTGACGCTCGATGAGTCGACAGTTGAGGGCGACGAGAACGTTGGCGCAGTTGTAGGATCCACTGAAGGGGTCGTGTCAAACGTACACGCTACTGCGTCTGATGTCACCGGAACACGATTCACTGGAGGGTTTGTCGGAGAGGTCCAAGCTGAAATCACAGACTCAAGTGCAAGCGGCTCTCTAAAGGCTCCCAATGGGTCGGACGTTGGTGGATTTGCTGGAGTCATAGGTGCAGAAGTCACTGACTCGGAAGCGACTGTCGACGTTACTGTTGAAGGCAATGTCGAAGATACAGACGGTTCCGGTGCAGTGGGTGGCTTCGTAGGAACGGTCTCTTTTTCAGCCATCGAAAACGTGACTGCGACAAGCGATATTGTGGTCGAACGAACGACCGGCACTGCTGACAATCCCGTTGGTGGGCTCGCTGGATCCCTTTCTGGAGGCGTTAAAAACGCCAGTACAAGCGGAACGATTACCGACGAGAACGCAACCGCAGTTGGTGGGGTTGTTGGGACTCATCGAGAACCAGTAGAAACTGGGCAAGAACTCGCGGACAGTGAGTCGAGCGTCGACATAACTGCGACGAACGGGACGAACGTTGGCGGAGTGGTCGGGAAATCAGTTAGTCGTAGCATACGGAATAGTTCGGCAAGTGGCGATGTAACGGGGAAATCTACAGTTGGTGGCCTTGTCGGCCGAACAGAAGCGGTCGCTGGTACGGACTTTCCCCCTATAATCAGTCGGTCGTTCGCTACCGGCACAGTCGACGGAAACGACTCTGTCGGCGGTGTTGTCGGAAACAACAGCATCGCTATCGAAGACACGTACGCATCCGGTGACGTTACTGGCAACGGAACGGTCGGTGGCTTCGCTGGAGAAATCCATGACGAAGTAACGAACTCGTTTTCGACTGGGACTGTTGAGGCCAACAGTACAGTCGGTGGCTTCGCCGGAGTGATCGACGACAGTGATCCTGTGAGCGACTCCTACTGGGATGTCGACACGAGTGAGACGTCGACTGCCAACGGCACCGGTCCAGCAACGAATATCACTGGCCTCGAAACGAACGAGCTGCAGGGGTCGGCCGTCACCCGGAACACAGAGCTCGCATTCAACCCGGTGTGGATCGCCACCGACGGCTATCCGCTCCAAGTCTGGCAGGTCGACGAGTATACGCTCAGCGTCGACGATGACGAACTCGAACCCGGCGACGAGACCGACGCAACAGTCAGTCTCACGTTGGCCGATGGAACAACCACGGCGACCGAGCCTGCAACCTACAGTTCTGACGACGAAGACAGCCTCACGGTCGACGACGAGGGTGTCGTGACCGCCGAATCGGAAGGTGACGCCGTGATCACCGGTGAAGCCAGTGGATTCAGCGATGACGTTTCACTGTCGGTTATTGAGCCACCGAGCACCTCGTCTCCATCGTCGCCAGCCCCGCCGTCTGACGACTCTGGTGATGACGATGGTTCGGATGACGACCCCGAAGAGGAAGAACCGGAGGAGGAACCTGAAGAGGAACCAGAGGAAGAACCTGAAGAGGAGCCAGAGGAAGAACCCGAGACCACTGACGACGATTCTACCGACGAGTCGACGTCCGACTCCGATGAAGACGACTCCGAAGACGCAACCATCGAAGGCGAGAGCTCAGGCGGTATCGGCGGCTTCTCGCCAGCCCAAATCGTGGTTGGCGGCGGTGCGAGCGCGGTTGGTGCCTGGGGTGCCGCCGTGTTGCTCTCGCGGACAGAACTGATGGCCATGGCTCCGGCAGGCGTCGCTTCCGCGGTCTCCTCGGTGCCGGGAACGTCGAGCTTCATTCTCGCCGAACCCGAGCAGGCCGCGTTTATTATCGCCGGTCTCGCGTTGAAACCCGACGAAGACGACGGGTCGACCGATGACGGCGGTGGCGACGACGAGGACGCCGACGTCGGTGCGGGCCACTCGATTACGATCGAGGCCACAGTTGAAAACAAAGGGGATATATCAGGTGCCAGGGAGGTCACACTCACACTCGATGAGGCCATAGAGACCGTTATCCTCGAAATCGAGCCACACAGCGCCAAAATTGCGGCGCTGACGTACGACACACGCCCCACCGACGCTGGCAAAACACTCGGCTTTACGGTCGACTGTGAAACCGACGCCGCAGACGTCGACGTTACGGTAGGCGAACTGACTGCTGACGACGAAACCAACGAGACAATGAGCGAAACGACAGACGATTCGGAGGCGAAACAGACGGGAACCGAGGTCTCGGACGACGAGATCCCAGACGAAGACGAGCAAGCCGACGCCGAGGCGAGCGAAGAAGAACTCGACGAGGGGACTCGAACGGGTGTCTTCGACCGCATGTGGCTACAAAAGGGCAAAATACTCGCGTACACTGCGGCGAGTATCGTGCTGTACATCGGTGCGACGAAAGTCCAAGAGAGTCCGTTGGCCGGTGGACTCAGCCTGTTTCTCGGATTTATGACACTGCCGATTGTCCGCGCGCAGCTACCGACTTCGACTAGGGTGCTGATCAGTCGCTACGGCAAGGTGCTGATCGTGATTTTCGGCGCGATTCTCAGTGGCGCAGTGGTCGATCCAGCGGTCATCATCGAATCGGCCGAGCGCCTACTCACGTGAATTGTTGGGTGACAGAGTTCAACTGAGTCGACCGGGCATCCATTCCCCATCGAACTCCTCGTGGATGTACTCCCGAGCGTTCGCACCGGCGTAGCTAGCGACGATCTGGCCGTTGCCTTCGAGGAAGTACTGGTAGGTCGTCAGCCCTGCCAGCCCGACCGGGCCGCGGGCGTGGATTTTTCCGGTGCTGATGCCGACCTCCGCGCCGAGACCGAACCGGTAGCCGTCCGAAAAGCGAGTAGAGGCGTTGTGGAAGACGCTCGCCGAGTCGATCCCCTGCATGAAGACGCTGGCAGCGTCGGCATCCTCGGTAACAATCGAGTCAGTGTGTTTCGAGCCGAACGTATTGACGTGATCGACTGCGTCGACCAGCGAGTCGACAACCTTCAGCGAAATAACGAGGTCGCCGTACTCGGTCGACCAGTCGTCGTCGCTGGCGGTATCCATATCGACGACTTCGCGCACGCGCGTATCGCCGCGCATCTCGACGCCCGACTCCTCGTATCGGGCGACGATCTCCGGGACGAACTCGGCGGCGACCGACTCGTGAATGAGCAGCGTTTCGGCCGCGTTGCACGCGGCGGGATACTGCACTTTCGCATCGTGGGCTACGTCGACGGCCATAGAAAGGTCGGCGGCCTCGTCGACGTAGACGTGACAGACGCCCTCGGTGTGGCCCAACACGGGAATCGAGGTGTTGTCCTGAATGTAGCTGACGAACGCTGAGCTCCCGCGGGGCATCAGCAGGTCGACCGATTCGTCCATCTCTAGCAGTGTGTTGACATCCTCGCGAGCCTCGATGAGTTGGGCCCACCCCTCAGGCAGGTCGCTCGTGGCGTCGACGATGAGGTCGTAGAGCACGCGGTTCGACTCGCTGGCTTCGCTGCCACCCTTGAGAATGGCCGCGTTGCCGGATTTGAGGCTGAGCGCGGCGATCTGAACCAACGCGTCGGGGCGCGATTCGAACACCGTCGCGATAACGCCGATCGGGACAGCGCGCTTGTAGAGTTCGAGTCCATCGTCGAGCCGTCGGGCTTCGAGGGTTCTGCCGAGTGGGTCGTCCTGGCCAGCGACGCTGCGAACCATCTCGGCGATCGAGTCGATTTTGGCGTCACTGAGCGTGAGTCGGTCGACGAGTGCCTGGGTGTACTCGCCCGTTTCGAGCAGTTTCTCGGCTTCGTCGACGTCTTCGGCGTTGGCCGCCAGAATCTCGTCGCTGTGGGCCTCGATGGCGGTAGCGATCGCTTCGAGCGCGTCGTTACGCTCGGCTTCCGAGCACTGGGCCAGCTTCAGCGCTGCGGTCTCCGCGTCGGCCACCTTGGCTTCGGTCGTAATCTCACTCATTGTCTTCACCGTTGATAGGAACGAATATGGTCCCCACGGCTTTTGCTGTGGCGATTTTCTCCAACACGTCGGGCTCGGTCGACTGGGCGATCACCGCGGGAATCCCGTGTTCGCTGACTGTCCGTGCGCCCGTGACTTTGGTTCGAATGCCACCGAAACTCTCGGTCGCGCTCTCGTCGATAATCGCTTCGACGTCGCTGTAGTTCTCGCCGACGGCATCGATCAATTCGGCGCTGTCGTTTTCTTTGGGATTTCCGGTATACACCCCGCCAACGTCGGTCAGGGTAACCAAGAGATCGACGTCGACGCCCATCGCAATCGACGACGAGATCATGTCGTTGTCACCGATCCGAAGCTCTTCGGTGCCGACCGCGTCGTTTTCGTTGATGATCGGGACGACGCCCCACTCCAACAGCGTCTCGATGGTGTTGCGGAAGTTCGTGAATCGGTCGGCGTTATCGAGGTCGTCCTGTGTGAGCAGGATCTGGGCGACTGTGTAGCCGTAGCGCTCGAAGCTCTCGGTATAGCGGCGCATGAGGTGGGATTGGCCCACCGTCGACAGCGCCTGAAGCTCTTCGAGCGTCTCGTGGCCATTGCCAATCCGGCCTGACCCGGCTCCCACGGCTCCCGATGAGACGAGAATGACCTGTTTGCCACGGTCCAGCAGGTCGACCAGATCGTCGACCAGCTTGTCGAGTTTCGCGTCGTCGAGATTCGACTCGTCGTCAGTCAGTGAGTTGGTGCCTGCTTTGACGATAACGCGTGTGGCGTCGGCCGCCAGCGCTCGGGTGTGGTCGACGACTTCGCGGTCGACCGTGTTTACTTCTCCGTCGACTGTGTCGTCAACCGTCTCACTCATCGTCTGCGTCCTGCGCCAACTCCTTCGAGCGTTCCTCGGCGGCGGCGACTGCCTCGCCGAGTTCCGCCTCGACATCGCTGTCCCACAGCACGTCCATGCCCTCGATGGTCGTCCCCTTGGGTGAACAGACCGCGTCGATCAGGTCTTCGATCGACCGCTCGGAGTTGAGGACGGTTTCGGCTGCGCCTTTAAATGTCTGTGCGGACAGGGTTCGAGCGTCTTCGGGACTCAGCCCACCGTCGACGCCTGCGGTGGCCATGGCGTCGATGAGATAGAAGACGAACGCCGGGCCGCTGCCGTTGACCGCAGTTGCAATGTCCATCTGCGACTCATCGACCTCGACGAACTCGCCGACTGCATCGAGAATCGCTCTGATCTCGTCGGTGACGGTCGACTCGGTGACCGCGGCGGCCATCAGTCCGTACTCGGCGGCGAGGTTCGGCATGATCCGGACGACGGTGGCGTCCGTTTTCGATTCGAGCAGATCAGTTGCGACCCCGGCGGCGATCGAGAGCACCGTCTGGTCGGCACTGAGTTCGAGCTCTGAGAGAATGGTCCCGACGAGATCCGGTTTTAGTGCGAGAACGACTACGTCAGCCTCGGCGGCCACCGACAGCTCGGTCGTCGTTCGGTCGCAGTAGGGTTCGATCGTGTCTAGGACCTCGGTGTCGACGTCGCAGCCAGTCACCGTGTACTCGGTCGAGTTGGCGAGGCCTTTGATAAATGCGCCCCCCATATTTCCGCAGCCGATAACGCTTATGTGTGTCATACTGTGGACTCCTTGGTGTCGAACCGAGACAGACGAACTTTAGCTTTGTTAACTTCTCCGCCTATCGGACCACTGAATTCCGGCCGAAAGCCACGACCTCAGACGCGAGCGTAAGCGAGTTCCAGGGCGGGATAGTTGACAGACCAACTACCCGTCAATGAGTGTTAATTTCTCGCGTTTCTCTACTGGGATTGGATTAACGTATTTCACGTCTTCACCCTTACAAAGATCGTCGAAATCACTGTCAGTCGTGATCAAGTAATCAGCGTCATATGCTCGTGCAAGCGCAACGATGAACGAATCGTATACGTCGTGGTTTTTTTCCGCGCTGATATCGTACGCCTCAAGCAGCGTTGTCTCAGTAGCATTGATGATCCGTGCGGGGCTCCGCACAAGTGATTGGATGGCATTTCGAGCTGCAGTTGCGTCTACTCCAAAATTGCTCGTCATGAGGTACTGCGCTCGTAACGGATAGTAATCGAATACAAGCAACACGTTTGGCCCATCAATTGCGTCCTGGATCCACGGATACACATCATCATGTGCAGGATGATCATCAGTAAGCGCGATTGCGAGTACGTTTACGTCCGTAAGAACCGTCACTTCGGTCGGGAGAGAATCAGTCATCGGAGAGTCGTTCACCGATCTCTCGGCCCGAAGAGCGCTTCTCCGGCATCAGTTGGTGTCGTGTTCTCCCAAGAATCTCGGTCGGCTGTTGCGGTCTCCAACTTCGAGCTCGGTTTAGGGTTGACTTCGAGGACCGACCCAACGAGGGTTGCTGGAATCTTATCATTTGATTTGATTCCTAATCGGTCTCGGACTTTTTTCGGGAGTGTTACCCGACCTCGATCATCCACTGTTAGGGTGAGTTCTTCCCCGTTGCCCGCTTTATATGATGCCTTTCCCATTTTGAACCACCTGTTTCCCACTACTATGTTTACATACAAAACTCTTGTGCCACCCGAAATGATGGTCAGATTACATTATTCAGCAACCAGCTATTCCACGTGAGTATGTGTTTGAATAGATTTGTGGTGTACTCTACTTGTGGGCAAATGAACAGTAGCAGATTTCAACGTAGAGGTGGTAGCTTCGACAACAGTTACCACGTCAGACCTTCATATATGATCCCGTCGCGGTGTTCGATACACCGTCGACCATCCACTACGACCGGCGTCGACATCCCGTCGAACTCCTCGTCGAGCGCGCTGAACTCTTCCCAATCGGTGACAACAAGCGTGCCATCGGCACCGTCGAGTGCCTCAGCGGCCGTCTCGGCGTACTCGATCTCGGGGAACTGCTCGGCCATACGACTGACTGCAACGGGATCGTAGGCGACGACATCGGCACCCACTGCTTGTAGTGCTTCGATTACCGGAATCGCCCGCGAGTTCCGAATGTCGTCGGTGTCCGGTTTGAATGCGAGGCCGAGCACCGCGATTCGGGCTCCATCAAGGTCGATGTGTTTCTGCAGCAGTGTGAGCATCCGATCGGGCTGTCGATCGTTGACTGTTACGGCGGCTTCGAGCATGGCTGGCTCGTAGCCCTCGGTTCGGGCGGCGGCGACAATTGCATTGACGTCTTTCGGGAAACACGACCCACCCCAGCCAACACCGCTGCGGAGGAACTGCTCGGAGATCCTGTCGTCGAGGCCGATCGCGTCGGCGACCTCGTAGGCATCGAGGCCGAACTCCTTGCAGATGTTTCCGAGATCGTTGATCAGGCTGATTTTGGAAGCGAGAAACGCGTTGTTGGCGTACTTGATCATCGAGGCGGTCTCGGGATCAGTGTCGACAATCGGCGTTTCAGGGGTAAGAAGCGGCTCGTAAACTGCTTTGAGTTGGTCGGTTGCCCACTCGGAGTCCGTGCCCACGACGAGCTTGTCAGGGTGCTGGAAATCAGAGACGGCTGTGCCCTCTCTGAGGAACTCGGGGTTCGTTGCGATCTCGACGGCCTCGTTGTCAGTGGATCCTCGTCGGAGTGCGGGTTCGAGCACATCTCGAATGCTCGGTGGGGTGACGGTGCTTTTGATGACGACGAGATGTCGGTCGGCTTTGTCGGCGAGTGCCTCGCCGGTCGCTTCGGCGGCCGCTTGGAGGCCTGTGAGGTCAATACTGCCGTCGGCGTTCGAGGGCGTGCCGATCGCCAAAAACGTGAGATCCGACTCTGCGAGGGCATCGTAGCTCGTCGACGCGGTGAGTCGACCGCCTGCGTGTTTGGCGAGGAGCTCATCGAGGCCGGGTTCGCTGATCGGTGCGTTGCCAGCGTTGAGTGTGTCGACGATTTCCTGGTCGATATCAATCGCCGTCACCGTATGACCCATCTCGGCGAAACACGCCGCAATGGTCGTTCCCACGTAGCCGCTGCCGATGACCGTGATATGCATTAGCTGATCTGTTCGGGGTCGTGAGTATGAGGGTTCTGGTATGCCAGCGAACTGTCGGTTTTACAAGAAAGTCTTTACGTGTTGATTCGTTCGCTACGAGTATGCAAGCAGTTGTACTCGCTGCCGGGAAGGGAACGCGGCTTCGGCCGCTGACCGACGACAAGCCGAAAGGGATGGTCGAAGTCGACGGTAAACCGATCTTGACCCGCTGTTTCGACCAGCTCGTCGACCTTGGAGCCGAGGAACTCATCGTCGTCGTCGGCTATCTCAAGGAAGTAATCATCGAGCATTATGGCGACGAATACGAGGGCGTGCCGATCACCTACGCCCACCAGCGCGAACAGAGCGGATTGGCCCACGCACTGCTCACTGTTGAGGATTATATCGACGACGATTTCATGCTGATTCTCGGCGACAACATCTTCCAAGCCAATCTGGAGGACGTCGTTCGTCGACAACGCGAAGATCGGGCCGATGCGGCCTTTTTGGTCGAAGAGGTCGACTGGGAGGAGGCTTCGCGGTACGGTGTCTGTGATACGAACAAGTACGGCGAGATCACTGACGTGGTCGAGAAACCCGACGATCCACCGTCGAATCTCGTGATGACTGGCTTTTACACATTTACCCCCGAAATCTTCCACGCCTGCCATCTGGTCCAGCCATCGAACCGCGGCGAGTACGAGATCAGCGAGGCGATTGATCTGCTGATCCGCTCGGGTCGGACAATTGATGCAATTGGATTGGACGGCTGGCGGATGGATATTGGCTACCCTGAGGATCGCGATGAGGCCGAACGACGGTTGCAAGAAAAGCGAGAGTCTGAACAAGTCGCGTCTGCTGACAGCTAGGATTATTAATCGGTCATGCTTGTGTGATATTATGTCAATTAAATAACTGCTATTTGTGGTGAGTATTCTTTGGCATTTGCTACCACTGGAAAGTCCGGAAAGACGTTGTTAGACTGGTCTTGACTCGGATTTCAAATCCGGAACCATAGGATCTTACTCAGATTCAGCGATATCCTCAACTGGTTCATAATGGTGAAGTGGTCCATATGGTTTGTATCCGGGTACATACGTGAAGGGATTATGACGCCTAAAGTGTAAGTTAAGAGGAAGCGTATCCCGGCACTCACGAAGAGTGGATCCTTTCTTATACGTATTTATTTCATACGTTAAATCAAGCATATCTGGAGTTGGTAATGCTCCACGATAGAGGTCTTCAAGTCGAAGTATTCGAACTTCCCATGTACGTGCGATTTCCATAGCCCGTTTGGTGAGATTAGTTGTATGACAAAGCAACGGCATTGCTCTGCACGCGTATGCCAACATACATAGACGGAAAATCACATCCGGCGTGATTGGTCGAGTCTCCCAATCTTTACATTCAGCAACAATCCAGTCTGTCGGGTCATCCTGTTTTTCACGTCGAACTGCCACTACATCGACTTCAACACAGTAGACTTTTTCTCGCATATCTGCACCGTACCCCCACCGTTCTAACGCATTCCTGAGTTGGTACTCTAACCATCGTCCGTCACCGTTACCACGTCCTTTTGTGTGTTCTCGAAGTGGTATGGGTTTATTTTGTTCATAGCTCTCTAGGTCTGGTATTGGAGGTACCAATAATGAAAAGAGATCGCCAACAGTTCGTTGTGCAGGAATGATTTGATGGCCCAAATGACCCGTCGCTTCAATACTTTGTTCGTCTCTAACTTTCTCTTCGATTCCTTCGAGTTCTGTCTGTAATTGTTCAAGAATTGTCGGATAATCAGTTGTCTCGACGTCTGCTTCGTACGCCATCGGCCTCCATGTGGCATCCGGTTCAGGATTACAGAATACATTTCGAGCTTTAAGCAGTGGTGTGTGTAGTGATTGAAGCTTGTGCAATGCTTCTTTTTTTACTTCTTTGGACAACCGTTTATCATTTTTAACCTCCTTTGTAAGGGCTGCGACTGAATGTAGTAGTGGTTCAAGTGAACTGTAGTTGCCTTCAAATGAAACATCTGTACTTTCAATTGTTTTCTGTTTATTTTGGCTTTCAAGTATCTCGTACTGTCGGTGCGGTCCAGATCGGAGTCGTATTCTCACAAATGGTGGCTCGTCATCGTCTACAGTCTCTTGTATAATCTGTGTCAATCTATCGTCGTACTGGTCAAGCCCTGGCTCAGGGATTCGAAGCTCTTTGCTAGAACTGTGCGTATCGACAACAAGAAACCCGCTGTAGCCCAATAGATAGTGTGGTAGTTTAGCACCTTCTGGCTTGATTTCGAGTGTCTCTGTGGCATGCTGTAAACCAGTCACTGTCTCTAATACTCCAAGAGAATTCATTAGTCCAGCCGAGGTTATCTCTGAGACTGTGATTTCTTCATGCTTGGTATCTGGAACTAATAGCAGTGTTCGGTTTTTTGCCTCAATGCGTCGCGCTGGCGATGTATGATGATAGTCAACTATCTCTCCCTGTGTTTGATGTGTTTCATGTGGCCCAGAAGACCAACTGATTTCGATCCGAGACTCCGGCGGTAGTATCTGCAATTTTGATGTAAGTACCTCAATCGGCTCACCGCTTCCTGCGTCATCTACCATCAGTTACGATTGGTTTACTGTCTCGTTATTTGCAGTGTGTGCAACATTTTTCATTCAAAGGCCGACAGCGAGTATTTGGTTTCGAATACGGACAACTGGAGACGGTGATTTTTGTTGTCTCACATAGCGTCCGGTCAACTACTCAGAGAGTTTGTTGCAGTGAGTGCAGTATTCGGTACACAACCAACTTTTTCATCGATTTGGTTGTTTTTATGTTGCTCACTGTTCACTAACCAGCCTCAGCCGACAGCACCGGACCGCACCGCTGTTTTCTTTTCAACCTCCGCATCCAGCTTCCGCCAACGCACCGGTGTTCTCTTTTCAGTACCCTCCGCCTTCCGCACCGACCGTGTCACAGGGTCGACTGTAGGTCCATCATAGAGTCAACACTTGAGCCACGCAAGGGGCTTTGAGTTTTGCGGGCTATTTATCCGTTCTCGTTTTTGCATTTCTTTTCTTGTTGATGTGCAGTTCCGAGCCAATACCCCGCAGAAAGCAATACCTCAAGACTAACCCCAAATGCAGGACCCGCAGTGAGCTGGTCGCCGTTTCGATCGATCAACCCTGCTGCGGTCAACTGGCTGAGGTGACTCCGTTTGAGATTTGTCCGAAGATTCGTTACTTCACGAGTCGGTGCCCGCGTTGGTATGACATTGTTTTCAAGCCCGTAGATGGTTTCAGCTGCGGTTCGCAGATCGACAGATTGACCGCCCGCTGCAGCAACCACTAGCAATATTGCTCGTCGACGTGGATGGCTTAGTTGATGAAAAACATCGTCCGTTCGATTCGGCGTTCGGTTGTCGTTCGTCATTAGAGAGTCTCCTGGTCCTGAATAATCGAAATCTCAGTCAGCGCTTCCCGATTGACTAGTCGCCACAAACACCCGGCCCATTCTGCTTCAGTGCGCCAATATCCGGGGTCGTGTTGTCGACGTGTGTACCGATAGCGTCGTTTCGGCCCGCGTTCCGGCTTGATAACGATCTCAACGATTGGTGATTTGGTGTCACTCATAGCGTATTCTACGATGTAAACACATCGTACCCCTGTTAGAAAATAAATGCAAGCAAGGACAGTCATACGACGAAACCTATTGTATATGCTGACAGGAGTATCGGAGCCATTAGCGCGGCCTATAGTGGCTCTAGGCTAGCGAGATGCAGTCATTTTCGCGTGACACACCCGGCCTTCGGCCGGAATAAGGGGAAAAGAGGGTGAAAACAAGGAACTGAAAGCCCCACAGGGGCGACCAAAAGGACACAAACGACAGTGGGTCGACGTCGCGACTATATGTACTCGCGCGTAGACGTCGTCGGAACGCGGTCGACTCTTCGCCCGATTAATTCGACCTACTGATGGATGGTCGTCGCTTAGTCGTGGGAGTCGACGACTCTCCTTGGGTTCGCCCGATAAAGGTTCGAACTCGACGAACAAACGAGCAGAGCGCGTCTCTGTGATGACGTCAATGCCCGTCTTTTTCGGATCGATCTGACTGTTCGATTGCGTCTTTGTCGACAGTCTGGGTCTGGAATCACCACTGAGTTCCTGGGTCTGCCAACAGGTACTGCCTCTGTCTATTGCTTAATTTATCCATTTTGATAGTTCGAAACAGCGCATTTATGCTGGGCCCATGGGCCGAACAGATAGCAAGCGCTGTCGACCACGCCTGTGTTTCCACTGGAACTGCGTCGACACACGCATCCACGCTCGTACGATGTGTGGTATCCTTGTGTCGGCCTCACGGCCTTGAGTGGGTCTTTGTCCCCTTTCTTTTGTTCTTATACCGGATGATATCGGGGTTTGTCAACACCCAATGCAGGTCTCTGTGTCGCCTAAATGTACTCTTGTGTGATCTGGTCCTCTTTTGGTTGCTGTCGCAGCGAGTACTATGTGGGCATTTGTCTGTCTCAATAGACGTGTATGGCGAGTTGCGATCGTTGGTGTCTCACAGATCTGATTTCACGGTATCTCCCGATAGCCGACCGTAGGCTGTGGTATCGACGGCGGGTGGACTCTTCGAGCTGCGCAAAGCGAACTCGGGATCGAATCTCGATTGGCGCGAATATTCTGACAAAGGTTCTGACGGGTATCTCAGGGTTTGTCACGGGCGTCTGTGATTTTTCGTGGTGGATTATTCTTAGACTTTTTTCTTCGGAAAAAAGATTGTGTATTCGTGAGCTACTGGTTCATGAGGCGAGCTCAATGAGGACATATTCCTCACAGAAAGGTGTCGACAAAACACGAACCATGGGTGATGCGGTGACAATCGCAATGTATTCTCTCGGTTGATATTTTTTTGGACCAATAGGTTAATCCATGTACGCAAGTTCCCCCGACGTTCTCAACGTATGACACCACCAGCGAATAAAAATCGATCGTACGTTACATTTCCCAACCGCTTGACGATCAGATCGCGTGTGATGCTTACTGTCATGTGTCTGTGTCTATATCTAGTATTTAAAATCCGGTGTATTTGAAGATTTTTGGCTCGAGAATACCTATCGCGTGACCTATCAAGTTATACGTCTTATCGGAGTGCATTTTTCTGTATTTCTGTAGAATGAAAAATATATTTCGATACACAGATTCTCTGTATCGGGTACGCCGGTACTGACACATACTGAGGAGTTCGAGAATGTAGTACTGTATTCCGGGCACAAATATGGCAATTCGTCCGGGTGATCACTTCTGCTGCCATTGGGCCCACCGAGTATTTATACACCGCGCAGAGCTATTTACTACACATGAAGCCTGAGGGCACACTCGATAGGCAAACACTCGATCGCCTCCAAGAGGTGCTCAGTGAGCATCCAATCAGACTCGGCGTGTTGTTCGGTTCACAGGCCACCGGAGCAGCTGGAGACCACAGCGATATCGATGTTGCCGTCGAGTTTCTGCCGTTAGTCGACGATCGGTTCAAAGCACGACTCGAACTTGGTGTTGATCTCACCTGCGCGCTCGGCACTGACGACGTCGACGTGGTCGACCTCCAAACCGTCCGGCCAGCAGTCGGCTACTCAGCACTGACCAGTGGGACCGTGCTCGTCGGGGATACCGAACGGGTCGAAGAGTTTGTCGCGCAGTTCGACAGTGAGCGCGAGCGCTCAACCAGCATGGAGCGTCGTGAACGGTTCGATGACGCACTCGGTCGGTTGAAAGAGCTCGTCTGATGTCTCTCGACGACGAAACTGAATCGAGAATTGTTGAGAAGGTTGAATACATCGAGCAAGCGGTGACGGTTCTGTCACGGAAACAGTCCCTTAATCTGTCAGGATATCTCGCAGACCGTGAACAGCGAGCGATTGTCGAGCGTGAGTTCCAGACCGCATTAGAGGCGTGTATCGACATCGCCGAGTTACTGCTCAAGTCGGTGTCCGGCGCAGTCCCTGAGACCAATGCTGAAAAGTTCGCCCGACTCGGAGGGATAGACATTGCCTCGTTGCGCCGCTAATTAATCGCACTCTCGGTGCTTTCTCCGTCCAGTTTCCGTGAAAGTTGTATGCAATTGGACGCCTTCTGTCGATATGAAGTCGAAGCGGTCAACAATACGACAG
>NZ_JAQFWV010000063.1:0-18538 GCF_056175805.1 Halohasta sp. A2
GGTTGTCAGTCTCAGCCTGAAGTCGATCTAAATCTTCCCTGCTGAGATGCTTCACGACTTCTTTCTCACGGCCAACCATACTACGTTCAATTAGCTCCAGCTACACAATAGCTTCCCTGAGGTACTAAGAGTTCTGGCTACTAACCAGAAGTCTCCGACTTCTGGTGATGGGGCTTGTCCATGAACTCGGCCTCAAACCCTTCGGGGTGGGCGGTAAATCCGCCACTCAGCCTCACTGTTCCAGACTTCAGGGCAAGTTGACTGTTGCCCGTCCGACGAGACGACTGTTGGCCCCGCCGGACGTACCGCATCCCGATGTTCTTTGCTGCATTATAATCCGCGTTCGCTTCTGAACCGCATTTCACACACTCGAAATCAGTGCGTGTCTTTCGATTCTCGTCAGCTGTAAATCCACATTCGGCGCACCGCTTCGACGTGTACGCCGATCCCACTTGTTTCACCGAGATCCCGACTGCTTCGGCTTTGTACTCTACCTGTTCGTAGAGTGTGCGGAATGCCCACTTATGTCCCCACGACGCCCCGGTTCGTTCTCGAATATCGGTTAGATCCTCAAACGCTATCACGTCACACTCGTACCGGAGTGCTTCGTCGATGATCGCTTTCGACGCTCGGTGAAGTACGTCACGGATGTACCGGAGTTCCCGACCTTCGGTTTGTTCAAGTGTTCGGTGGGCACTCCGAGTTCCCGTCCGTTGTAGTCCAGCACGCACTTTCTCGAACTCACGAAGATCGTGGGTCAACTCCCGCCCGCTGAAGAAGTAGGCGGTGCTTGTGACGGCGAGGTTTTCAATACCGAGGTCAACCCCGAGAACCGTTCCGTCCTCGGCAGTATTCCGCTCAGTTTCGTTCTTGGGTCGGCGGAAGCCGATGTGCAAGAAGTAGTCGCCGTCGCGGGCGGTGAGCATACTTTCGGTGACATCCCATTGATCTGAATCGAGGAACTGCCGTTGGTAGCCATCGTCGTCTTTGGGAAGAGCAAGATCACACCGGACGCGGCTGAATCTCTACGTTCGAGCCTACCGGGAGGCAAACGGCACGGATGATCTCCTCTCGCCAATTCAACGAGATCGAGATACGCCTGCGTACGAGGCTGTCGACGCATGTTATGGTGCATTTGACTGGCTGAACGAGGGAGCTGACCGCGAGTACAGTGCGCAGACTCTCCAACGGGTACGACGAATCGTCGACGCCTGGTATCAGCATCTGGTCGGTCGACGAATCGCCTCAATAAACCCTGCCAGCGGCCTCTACGAAGAATTCAAGTGGGAAACGGAGGATTCTCCGACCCCATCACTGTCAGCGGATCATATTCGCCGATTGATGGAGGTTGCAACGACATCACGAGACCAACTGTTGGTAGTAGCCCTGGCTGGGTGGGGACTCCGAGCAAGCGAGGTCGCAGCACTCCACATTTCGCAGTTCAATCGCGATATTCCCGACGACGACGTCCCCCATATCGCATTCGAGAGCCGGAAAAATGGCCCGGGAGAAGTATCGGTCCTGTTCGGACTGGATATCCTGGATTCTCGAATAGATGGACTGGGAGAAGATGAGACGTGGGGTGGATACGTGTTCCCCTCATCGCAGGGTGAAACCCCACACGTGACGCGAGATACGATCCGCAATTGGTTTCAAAAGCTAGCCTCAGAAGCCGGGCTTCCTGATTGGATTGAAGGCGAACGTCCGAGCCCACAGCTCTGTCGACGGTTCTGGTACGATACCTATACGGCGGTCCTCGAAGGCGTCGAAGAAATCGCTGCAGAGCAGGGTAGTAGCGATCCAAAAGTCATTATGCAGAACTACCTCTCCGACTCACGATCTCGTCAGTTACGCCGTGAATTCATGCGGGAACAGCTGATAGATATCTTCGAGAACGAGCAGTAGTTTCCATGGGTGTGCCAGATCGCCGTTAAACCGTTCACAGAGTCCCGAATCCCTCTTTTGCCATCAGTTCAGCAACACGCTCGGGATGTTGAAATGCTGCGAGAAGGGCGAACTCGCGAGCATCTGTTTTCGAGACCTCATTTGTACCGAGCTGTTCTGCGAGTTCGTTTCGAAACGCGGCTTCTCGGTCAGCAACCTTGTCTCGGACATGGATCTCAAGCCGTGTATCGCGTTCATCACCAACGTTACTCCGTCGGACGAAGTACGGATATTGCTCTAGTGAGGTGGTAGCTGGAGTCGACTCTTCTGTGGATTCACCGTCTACTTTTGGTGAGTTAGTCGTGCTATCTGCTTCAGACGACTCTGTGTTCGATGAGTTTGTTTTTGTCTGATCGGGTGACGAGGTCGACCTGTCTTCTTGATTGCTCTCAGTATCTGTTTGGGTGGTCTCCTCGGTTGGTTTGGATTCCGGTTCCTCATCGTCCTTGTCGCTCCCTCCGAAATCGAGATTCCCAGAGCCGGATTTAAAGTTGCTCATGCTGTTTTCGCCTCCGTTTTGTCATCCTGATTCAGATCGATCGTTCTATTCGTATAATCCTGGATATCGAGTTCCAAGACGGGGTCGACATCAGCATCGAACGTCTCGGTGGCAATGAACCATGCAAGCTCGTACAGCTTCCGTAGCGTGTCTATTTCTCGATCACGGACCCGTCGTTGACCGGGTTCGCTCACCATCTGACTATCCCGTTCGAAGGTTTTCCAGCGTTCTTCAACCACCTTGAACGCCGAGCCTCTGGCCTCCCACATCGCGTCCATGAGGCTTTCACGGTTCCCAATGGAGACTGGTGTGGCGAATTCCTCAGTGTTTTCGAACTGTTGTTGGTACTGCTGGTGGGCATTCGTTTGCCCAACACCTGATGGAACCACACAGGAGAGCCCGATTTCGATATCCAGTTGGCTCTCCATGTTTCCGACGAGTTCTTCGAGCCCTTCGAGGCTCAGGTTCCCTTTGCCAGCTGGCTTGACGGGTGCCACGAGCGTTCGGAGTGCGAAAATGGCGTTATAGAGCAGATCCTCTGCGCGTGCGTTTGGATCGATAAGGATAGCATCGTACTGTTTGTGCAGTTCCTGCTTCTCCCAGAGCAAATCATATAAAAGCTCGAAGCGAGGATACTCTTCTCGACTCATGTTTTTCATCCCCGTCTCGTAGGAGATCTTCTGTTCTAGGTTCGACGTAAAGTCACCCAGCATGTCGTGGCTCGGGATAATGTCGACGCCTTCCTCGGTAGTTTCGATGAGACCCTGGAAGTCTCCATCCGGCATATCCAGGATGTGCTTGACGAGATTGTCTGCATCTGGATCGCTTCGGTGTTCACCAGCATCAAAGAGACTGGTCAGGTTCCCCTCCTGTGGATCGAGGTCCAGCATGAGTGTATTCAGGCCCATTCGCTCCAGTGCCACTGCGATATTGGCCGTCATTGTTGTTTTGTACGTCCCACCTGATTCAGAGTAGACTACGACTGTGATCATATGTATCAATAGTACCTTCTGTATCATAAATCTGTGTCAGACATACGTAATAAAGATCTGTAACAGGTATCTGTAATGGTGTTCTGTAACAGACATCTGTAATTACCGTTGTCCTGCGATTAGGTTCCTAACTGATAGATCAGTAGCTCCCGTTACAGATGAATACTACAGGCAACTGTTACAGACATTCCTTACAGGCAATAGTCGCAGTCATTCAATACGCGAACTGACCTAGAGTCGTTACAAACATCTGTTACAGACAACTGTTACAGACGGTTAGTACAGATAACAATAACAGACGAGTGCCGCATCCTTCTGTTGTAAACAAATCTGCAGACAGAGCTGGCCGAATACCCGGTATCAGTATTCCCAGAAGGGAATGTTGGGCCGACACTCAAACGACCTGAACAACACTGGCTTGTCAAACACCCCGACCGATTTTGGGCGATAGTAGACCGTTGAATATGCTGTCGCCTCGGCTGGCTTTCACAGCACTGTAACAGCAGATACTATTGACGGTAGGTTCTCTGAAACCGTGTTGATTTCTGGAAGCATTTTCTTCCGAGTCGACTTTAGACGGTGAGCAGATGAGACCATCTGGCATGGTAGCAGTGTTATAACTTTCCGTCGGCCTATGGAACGTCAAAACTCACAAGTGCGCTTGTATCGGCGACGACCGTCCGTAGGGGTGACCTACTCCTAGTTCGTCGATATCATGGGTCGCGAACGTCGTGGCCTCTCCAACATATATGTCACCGCCATCCGAAGCAGCAATATCCAGTGGCTCGCCTCCCAAGTCTGGCTCGAGAAGACGTAGCCGCTGGGTGGTCTACGCGCCGACTAATTGATCTGCGGTGTCAAATTCAATCCCGAGGAAACACGTCGACAAAAGCCACTCCGACGACTACCGATTGTTAGTCGTCGGCAGGTTGGGCGAAATCGGTCCCCCGGACGGTCGAATACGAGTCTCTCGACTGTATCCCGAGCCGATCATTCGTTAGTTCGATGCTCTCTGCACTGGATTTCTGGCCCATGAGGGCTCGGATGGCGTCGATGTTCTCGGGGACGACAATTGCCTCCTGATGAATTGATTGGAACAGATACAGATCGGTACCCGCCATCGAAATCGACTCCTTCCAGAGACAGTTCTCCCAGAGATCCCCGCGCGGTCGACCGGAGTCCTTGGCGAACTCTTTGAGTTGCGCAGTGCCCTCGATGTCCAGTTTCGCTGGGACAACGAACAGCCGCGGGTTTCGTTCGAGCAGGTCACACAGCTCGTCGACGGTCGGTGCGGTGTCGAGTGTGATATTCACGCTGTGCAAGTGCATCAGTGTCGCTGGCACGGTGACACCAACCGTGTCGATATCCAACTCGGGGAAGATCGTCTGGACATCAGGACCGTGGTGCGAGGGGACCGTAACCGGATCCGGGAGGATATCGTTGATTGGCCCGCGGTTGGTTTCGTTCGGATCACCACCGCGCCGAATGAGTGTTACGCGGGCTTTGTCGACGCCGTACTCGCGGTCGAGTGGCTCTAAGAGTCGCGAAAGCCCGGTTGTGTTACAGGAAACGACGCGAAGAAGGTCGGCGTCCGCGGCATCGTCGTAATTCGCCTGGGCGACGAAACTCGCGTCGACCGTCTCTGCGGATTCACCGCCCTGGAGAATCGCCGGTGTCTCGTGTTCCCTGTAGAGTTCACAGTTGTCTGCGCCAACGCCCGAAGGAGTGGCGTCGACGATGACGTCACTCTTGCGGACGAGTTCCGCGACGTCTCCGTGGAGATCCATCCCAGACTCAGTGAAAAGATGCGACTGCTCGGGGATCGCACTGTACAGCGGGTATTCCTTCTGGAGGGCGGTTTCGGCTTCGTAGTTCGGACGGGTTTTCGTCACACCGATGAGTTTCATGTCGGGCTGGAGACGGACTGCATCAGCAACGCGTTTACCGATGGTGCCGTATCCATTCACTCCCACACGTATCATGATCCTACATACCGTAACCCAAGATATAATTCTTCCGGTAGTTTTTGCGTAGAAATTAACTCTACACCGAGTAACACAACTCCGTCGACACTGGGGAGCTGTCTTCGACTCTGTTCGTCGAAGAAACGTCTATTTTGCCGGCGGTCAAGGCGAATACCACGAGGGTTGATCCCGAGGCGATTCACCCGGAGTAGGGCGTTACATTAGCAGTCCGTGTCGACAAGGTCTCATCAGCTGATAGTTGCACATAAGCCGAAAAATCGTGTCGACAATGAGTCCACAACTGTCGCAGCGGTACGGCGCAGTTCAGTACCTTGCGTTCTTGATCGACGGATCGAGATCGTCGAACTGGGCGAGATATCGCTCGCGTTCGTGTCGGAGTGTATCGAGCGTCGACTCGGGGTCAGGTAGAACTGTCCCGACGTCGAACTCGTCGATATCCATTCCAGGAACCGCACGCGGCACCGTGAGTCCTGTCGTCTCATCGATCTCCCACTGGAGGTTTCCTCGCACGATATTGCGCAACAGCGTTATTGTCTCCGTGACGCCGACATCAACAGAGCCGACGCTTCCGGTATTCAATACGAAACAGTCTACATCGAGGTCAGCGATCAGATCGCGGAAGCGGTTGCCCTCTGTGCCTTTCGAGCCGATAATGAACGGGTTCGTCCCGACGACGCGGGTCGACTCACCGGCAGCACTCGGGTCGCCAGCACTTGTTTCGACAGACTCACCCAACATGAACGCCACCGCGGCTTCTTCTGGTGTGAGTTTCGCGACCGGTGGCATCGCCGGATTTCGTGTGATGAAGAAAATTTGGTCGACAGCGGGCAGATCGATCTCCTCACCGGCGGAGGCGAGTTCCTCGCGCTGGATGATGGCCCGCCCATTCGTCGTATACCGGTCGCTATCGAAGTCTACGGTGCCGTCCTCGTCGACATCGACGTTTTCGAGTACCGCCGAGTCGGCGGTCGTCGCGTCGTACATTGCAGGTTCGGTGTCGCTGTCGAGACCGTGGGTTTTGACGAACAGCCCCTGTCCTTCACTGCCAGCCACGGTTCCGTCGGGGAGCAGTGCACAGACATCGTCCTGGAGCATTGTTGCGTTTTCGGGCTCCTCGAGCCACAGTCCGTGGGCAGTCAGCGTGGATTTCCCGGTTCCCGAGAGGCCGAGAAACAACTGCCCGACGGTATCGAACCCGTCGTCAGTCTCCAGTTTGACACGCTTGCTTCCTGCGTGGAGGCCGAGTCCACCCTGCTGTTTCGCGTAGTACATGAACAACCTGAGGTAGGACTTCTTGGCCTCACCGGTGTAATCACTCCCCGCGATGGCGGTGAATCCGTCCTCGGGAAAGATGCGAACCGCAACTTCATCCCAGTCCGGAAGCTGAACTGTATAGAAGTCCGGTACGTGATTGTCTTCGGCCGGTTCGAAGAGCTTTGCCCAACCCAGCGCGATCCGACTGTAGGCTTTTGGGACGTAGTACCGGCACACGTAGGTGTTGTCGAAGTGTCGTCCCATCTGCCGATCGAGGCACACGAACTCCTTGTTGCGGATGTCTGAGAACATGTCATCGAGGAGTTCGAAATCGGCATCGTCGAACTCGTGGTCGATGTTGTTTTTCGTTTTTTCGGCGTTCCGCGAACGCTCCTGGCTCACGTATGATGGTGACCCGAACTCAGTGGTCGTTTCCAGATGAGCCGAGTATTCCCGTAGCTGATCGAACGATGGATTGTATTCCACCTTTTCCGAGGTCTTCGGATCGGGCAGCGCAGCTACGTACGGCGCGGCTGATTCCGGTGGTTGGTGCATCCGTACATAGTTTACCAATAGGGGTGGTAATAAACGCGCTGGGACTATGTTTGTAGTAAACAATCATAATAGAATCAAGATCAGCTAATCGAAGAGAGACTGCAGCCGGTTAGCGCCGTAGGTGGTGGCTTTATTAATCGTCTCTAATGACCGTGACTGGTTGATCCGCGTTCAATATAACGTGTTGAGTAGTGCTTCCGAAAAGAGCCTTTCCGGTCGGCGTTCGCTTTCGGCCACCGATAACGATCTGATTGGGTTGGATATCATCGGCAGCATCGAGAATTCCCTCTGTTGGGGGATGAAATATCTCAAGCGGTTCGGCCGAAATTCCAGCCTCACGAAGGTTTGCCAGGGCTTTCGTCACAGCCGGGCTCTGTTCGGGTGGAGCATCGGCAGACTGAGCGGCGTCGTCGTCACGATAGGCGTGAGCAACAGTCACCGATAGTTCGTTGTTGACCACGGGGAGGTCAATAATGAACTCTACTTGTGCAAGCGCTTTGTCGACATCGTCGTCGACTGGTACCAATAGCTGATACATATACACCTCAACGATACTCCCGTATTCTAATGATTGTATCGGTGATCGCACCGAGCATTCGGCGTGGATACAGACCTTTGAGAGATGACAGTTCACAGCTGATACACAACCCAACAGGTGGCAAAGACACCTAGCGGAGACCGGTTTTATTACACATTGATACTGAATTATGCCAAATGGATCGCCGTACGAAGTGGACGCTGGCAATCTTCCTGTTCGTTCTCGGGGACGGAATCGCTGTACAGACGCGCGGCTCCCTCTTGTCGACGTTCAAACAGTCGTTCGCTGTCTCAGAGGATCTTCTCGGATTGGTCGCTCCCGCGGGGACGGTTGGACTCGTTATGACTGTCCTCGTCGTTGGGATGCTCTCTGGGAGACTCGACGTTCGAAAGTTCATCGCGATCGGAGTCGGTCTCAGCATCGGGAGTCTCCTCCTATTGGGGACGGCGACATCATACGTTGTGCTACTCGGAGGGTTCTTCATCCAGGGTGCCGCATTCGGCGTGTTCCGAGCACTCGACAGGCCACTACTCGGTCACCTCTACCCCGACCAGCGGGGGCGGGTTTTTAATCTGTATGCGGTCATGTGGGCCCTCGGAGCGACCGCAGGGCCGCTCATGGTCAACGCAGTGTTGTCGCTCGGTGACTGGAGACTGACATACCTGATACTGATACTCGTCTTTCTGCCAACAGCGTATTTGGTCACCTCACTTGAGTTCCCGACAGAGACGTGGTCAGAACGACAGCTCACGGTCGACGAGTTAGGTTCAGTGCTCCGAACACCACCAGTTGCAGGGATGGTATGTGCGCTCGTGTTGACCGGTGGCATCGAAGGGATACTCTTCACATGGTTGCCCTTCTATGCGACGCAGTTCATGTCTCAATCGACAGCCAACGTCTTGCTTTCGGGCTTTCTCGTCATGTACATCCCGGGTCGACTGGTCTACAGTCGACTCGTGTCTCGCGTCCGGTCGCTCACACTGGTAGCCACCCTTGCGGTCGCATCACTGCCGCTTTTCTATGTTGCGTTCGTCTCAGTATCAACTGCCGGACTGTTCGTCGCCGTGCTGGGACTGGGCGTTCTCATCTCCGGGTTTTACCCGACACTGTCCGCGTTCGGTGTCGACGCGCTTCCGGAACGGAGCGGCCCGGTGAACGCTGTCGCCGTCGGTGCGAACTACCTCGGCTTGTCCACGCTTCCCGTGATCGTCGGTGCCATGTCTTCGGCGTATGGAATCTCGACGGGCATTCAGATAGTGCTCCCTGCAATGGTCGGTGTGTCTCTCATCGTTCTCTTCACCCGATTTCATATCGGCACCCAAAAGCAGTTCGCCATCGGAGAGGGGTGAGCAGTTTGGAGGGCACTCCGTTTCCGTCAGCACAATAATCCATTCGCGGTGCGTAAGGGCGACTGTTCGCTTACTATCCGTAACACATACTATCCGTGCGATAAATAGTCAAGTTGAATGCAACCAGTTCGCATAGCCGGTGTTGGGCTTACACCGCTGGGTAGGCACCCGAACAGAACCGGACGAGAACTCTTCGCGGAGGCCACGAATGCGGCCTTCGAGGACACAGACATCCAGCGTACAGACGTCGACGCCCTCTGTCTTGGAAACTTCGTGGGTGACGTATCGGAGCAACAGGGCCATCAGGGGCCACTGATGGCGGATGCAGCGGGGGTCTCGGCGCCCGCCACTCGCTTCGAAAACGCCTGCGCAGCGGGGGGCGTGGCTGTCCGTGGTGCGGTCCAGGCGATTCAAAACGGCGACGCGGACGTCGTTCTCGCCGGTGGCGTCGAGAAGTTGACTACCCTCGGAACCGGTGGTTCGACCGAGGCACTCGCGATGGCTGCCGATGATCTCTTCGAGAGTCGTGTCGGGCTGACGTTTCCCGGTGCCTACGCCCTCCTCGCGCGAGCGTACTTCGAAGAACACGGCGGGTCCCGCGAGGAGTTAGCCGCGATCTCGGTGAAGAACCACAAAAACGCCGTCGACAACGAGTACGCTCAGTTCCGACGCGAGATTACGGTCGAAGATGTACTCAAAGCGCCGACCATCGCCGACCCGCTGGGGCTGTACGACGCGTGTCCAGTGACAGACGGTGCAGCCGCTGCGGTTCTCGTCAGTGAAGAGTATGCCATTAGAAATGACGTCGATACACCAGTTGCTGTGACGGGGTCCGGCCAAGGGGGAGATACACTCGCCTTGCAAGACCGGGACGACCTCACTCGAACACCTGCTGCAGAGGGTGCGGCCACGCAAGCGTATGAGCAAGCGGATATTACGCCTGAGGACGTGGACATCGCAGAGGTACACGACTGCTTCACTATTGCGGAGGTACTCGCCATCGAGGCGCTCGGCTTCTACGAACCGGGAACCGGAATCTCTGCTGCGATGGATGGTGAGACCACCGTTGATGGTCGACTCCCCGTGAACCTCTCCGGTGGGCTAAAGGCGAAGGGTCATCCGGTGGGTGCAACCGGTGTGGCCCAACTCGTTGAGTTGACCCGACTACTCCGTGGTGACCATCCGAAGAGCGAGGACGTTTCAGACGCTCGTGTCGCCGTCGCCCACAACGCGGGTGGGACCGTCGCAAGTGCAGTCGTACACATCCTGGAGGCAGACGGATGAGCAGCGACGACTCGAACGGAGACGACGCCTCAAAAGGAGCCCACACGGCATGGCTAGACGCAATCGATTCGGGTCGGGGCTTCTACCTCGAATGCCCAGACGGTCATGGGTGGCTTCCTCCCCGGGGTGTCTGCAAAACGTGCAGTTCGACGGATCTCGATCGAGTCGCGCTTCCGGCTTCTGGACGGATCGAGACGTACACCAAAATTCACGTTCCATCACCGCGGTTCGAACACGAAGACAGCGTCGTGGTTGCCATCGCCGATTTCGGGGGCGTCTCTATTACCGGCCATCTCGACAACACGGCAGCTGAGTCCATCGAGCTGGGGGCGTCTGTAGAAGTCGACGTCGAGCGATCTGCAACGACAGACGAACGCATCCTTACGTTCCACATCCGGTGAGTATCATATGTCTGAAAACACGCCACACATGCGGGAGCGAATATTCGGAGAACAACCATTCGTCTCGGAGTCTGCGTTCGTCTCAAAGCTAGCCTACCTCGTCGGTGACGTTGCTGTTGGGTCACGGTCGAGCCTCTGGCCGTTCGTCTGCCTACGGGGTGACGGCGCTCCGACGACAGTAGGCGAAGAGAGCAATGTACAGGAGTTCTCGATGCTACACGGAGCGACCATCGGTGACGAAGTGACGATTGGTCACAACGTCGTCGTTGATTACGCGACCGTCGAAGATCACGCGCTTGTCGGTATGCAGAGTGCTGTCCTTCGAGGCGCGACGGTCGAATCGAACTCCATCGTCGCTGCGGGTGCGATCGTCCTCCAGGACCAGACCATCCCTGAAGGCCATCTCGCCTACGGTGCACCAGCCGAGACGAAACCGCTTACTGATGGTCAGCGTGACGAAATCGCTCGCGTTCACGAACACTACGTGGAACTCGGCCGGTCCTACAAGGAAACCGGTCGGTTCGAGTAGTCGTCGAACGATCTATTTCGATTCGAAGAAACGCTATTCACATCGATTCGACACACTATTTCCCGATATTTTATATCAGATGCGACATGACATACTGTCACGATAGACCATGGCAGCCGAACCTCACGAAGAGACATCAGTAGTGCATGAACCGTCCGACGAGTTCGTCGAGTCGACGAACGTCTGGGAGTTCATGCAGGAGTATGAAATAGACGACTACGAAGACCTGTTGGAGACCACAAACGGCGACATCGAGTGGTTCTGGGACGAACTCGTCGAGTATCTCGACGTCGAATTCTACGAGGACTACGACACGATCAGAAACGATGCGGCGGGTCCACAGTTTTCGGAGTGGTACGCCGGGGGGAAGATGAATATCGCCCACAACGCCGTCGACCGGCACGCCGACGTCGGTAGCGAGACTCGAAACAAGGTCGCCTGCATCTGGGAGAGCGAGCAAGGCGACGTCCGCGAACTCACGTTTCACGAACTCCACAGACAGTCGAACAAGGTGGCCAACGCGCTCGAAGAGCGTGGCATCGAGACGGGGGACACCGTCGGTCTGTACATGCCGATGGTCCCTGAAGTCGCCTCGATCCTCTATGGCTGCTTCAAAATAGGCGCGATTGCAGTTCCGATATTCTCCGGCTTTGGGGTTGAGGCCACAGCGACGCGCATCGCTGACTCGGAATGTTCGGTGCTCTTTACGGGCGATGGCTTCTCGCGTCGTGGCGGTGAGATTACGCTCAAGGGAACCGCAGACGACGCCATTGAGGAGGCGGGCTACGTCGAACACACAATCGTCTTCGACCGACTTGGTGCAGATATTCCGTGGAACGATGCGCGCGATGAATGGTGGGACGAGGCCGTCGAGACACAAGATGATGCGTACGAAACGAAGGCTCTCGATTCGAATCACGAGTCGATGCTATTGTATTCGTCGGGGACGACCGGCACGCCGAAGGGGATCGTCCACACACACGCCGGCGTCCAGATGCAAACAGCCAAGGAGATTTATTTCGGCTTCGACCACAAACCGGAAGACCGCTTCTTTTGGGTGTCGGATATCGGGTGGATGATGGGCCCGTGGATGCTCATCGGGAACCACACGTTCGGCGGAACGATATTCATGTACGAGGGGGCACCAGATTACCCGAATCCGGACCGGTTCTGGGAGATGATCGACCGTCACAAACTCAGCGTGTTCGGCATCTCTCCGACAGCCATCCGCGCGCTCCGAAAGTACGGTGACGAGTGGCTCGACTCCTACGACCTCTCTTCGCTCAGACTACTCGGGTCGACCGGCGAACCGTGGGACCCCGAATCGTGGCTCTGGTTCTACGAATACGTCGGTGGACGTGACGCACCGATTATCAACATCTCCGGTGGGACGGAGATCTGTGGCTGCTTCCTCATGCCGATGCCGATCCAACCGCTCAAACCGTGCAGTCTGGGCGGCCCCGGCCTCGGGATGGATATCGACATCGTCGACAGCGACGGCGACTCTATCGCTGACACCCACGAACGCGGCTATCTCGTCGCCCGCGATTCGTGTCCATCAATGACGAAGTCGCTGTGGTCCGGTGACGAACGATACCTCGAAGAGTACTGGTCGACGTGGGACGACCTCTGGGACCACGGTGACTGGGCCCAAAAGGACGACGACGGCCTCTGGTTCCTCCACGGCCGTGCCGACGATGCACTTAACGTCGCGGGTCGGAAGGTCGGCCCTGCAGAAATCGAGGGCGTCCTCATCGAGCACGATGAGGTGAACCGAGCTGCTGCAGTCGGTGTTCCTGACGACACGACAGGAACCGCCGTCGTCGCATACGTCGTCCTCGAAGACGGTATCGAAGCAACGGACGAGCTGCGCGAGGAGTTACGCGCGCTCATCGGTGAAGAACACGGCAAACCATTCCGCCCACGCGAACTGCTCTTCGTCTCGGAGTTCCCCAAGACCCAATCCGGAAAGATAATTCGGCGCGCCATCTCGTCGATTTATCAGGGAGAAGAGTTGGGAGATATGAGCAGTATCGAGAACCCGGAAGCCTTGGAGGAAATCGAAGCGGCCCGGTAACAACCACATCTCGGCTTCTTTTCTGACGGCTACGCCTCCTCCGACCCCCCTCATCCCACCACGGCTGTCGACTCCGCGTATTTTTTCTCTCCGTATGTTCCTGTCATCATTCTCGTCCCGATTTCGTTTGGAGGGAACAGACGGATGATGAGTCTCTCAGTGGAACTCTGCTTCGGGGTTACATCGACAGCAAAAACCCCCGACGCCGATGTCGGAAGCAGTGAACACGCAGTCTGAAACAGGGACAATCGACTGAGACGGTTAGGTTGATCGCTCGGCGTAGGGTTCGATTCCTGCCTCCTCGACCCGTTGCTCGAAGCGCTCTCGCCTGGTGCGCCGTTCATCCTCGGACATCCGGTCGGCGGTCCATATCTCGCCGCTAGTCACCTGGTGGACCTCAACCTCGGAGACGTCGGGCAGTTCGCCCACCCGCTCGCAGATCTCGTCGTCGATGTCGAGGAAGTAGGTGCACCGCTGGGAGGTCAACAGGAGGTGGACGGTGACCGCCCCCGTGGTCTCGTCCCACTCGATGTCGTCGACGAGCCCGAGGTCGACGATGCTGATGGGGTGCTCACTCATGCAGCTACAGGGGTCGAGCACCGCTTCGAGTTTGTCCTTCACCTCGGTTTTGACCTCGTCTTGGAACTCCGTGGTCGGCAGGACGTGGTCGGTGACGTCGGTGCTCATACGTACTTGACCCGGTCCTTCGAGGCTTCGTCTGTCGGTTCCTCGTAGGTCGACCACGGCGGCGCGGGGTACTCGCCCTGCTCTTTGAGCTCCTGGATCTTCTGGTCCCACTTGTCGCCCTTAATGTCTTTCTTGACTTGTTCCGGGTCCTTGCCCATCAGGCGGAGCTTGTTCTTGCCGAGGATCTTCTCCTTGTCTTCCTGGGTGACTTCGGGGTAGTCCTCGCCAGCCCGGAGGTCCTCGGGCATCTCGAAGTCCCAGATAGCGTCGATCGGCGGCTGGGGATGCAGGGCCGTCGCGCCACTGGAGAAGACGATGCGGTCCGGACCGGCCCAGTACAGCATCTCGCCGAGGCTGCGGGCGAACTTCTTGGGCCGACTGCAGGCCATGTGGGCCGTATTCTCGATGTTCGCGTAGACGTTGTCGTGACTGGCCATCGCGAAGACGGTCTCCTCAAGGAACGAGAAGCCGGCGTGGATGACCTCGAAGTTCAGCTCGGGGAACGCCAGCGCTGCTTCTTCGACGTCGTCGATACGGAAGTACTTCACCGGCGCCGTCGCGAAGGGGATGAACTTGTGGATGCCCACGGTCCCGATGTCGAGGTCGGCGGCCTTCTCCAGGACCGGTCGGACAGTGTCCTCGTTCAACTGCATCGAGAGGTCACGGCCGTTCTGGTAGCGCGACGGGTACAGCTTGATGCCGTCGACGTCCTTCTCCTTCGCGTAGTACTCGACCTGTTCGACGGCGTCGTCCTCGAGCGGGTTGATGTCCACGATCATCCCCATGCGGTTGGGATTGCGGTCGCGAAGCTCGAACCCTTTCTCCCGGGAGACGTAGCCGTCTTTGAAGTAGTCGTCGAGCGGGAGCGAGTGGTACACCGAGTAGTCGATCTGGCTCTCTAGGAAGAGCAGCCGTTCGAGCTCCTCGGGCTGGTGGTTCCGGTAGAATATCTCCTTCGGGAACACGTACTCATCGGGCATCAGTTGCTCGCCGAGTTCGTACGTCTCATCGTCCCACCGCTGGGCGTGGGGATGAAGGTGATTGTCCTCCGCGTGGTTGAAGCAGTGTGACACTGCGTCTACAACCAGTTCGCCATTATCTAACATACACGTTGGTATTCAAATCTATAGTTATTAAATGTTCGGAATACAGAGAGGGGTATTGTCCGCCGGAGAGACTGTTGCGAGGCGGCTATCAGTCCGAGATGTTGAGACAGACGTTCTTTATTTGCGTGTAGTTGTGGATGGCCTGGGTGCCGTTCTCACGGCCGACGCCGCTGTCCTTGAAGCCGCCGAAGGGCGTCTCGTTGCCGCCGGCGAACCACTCATTGACGTATATCTGGCCGGCGTCGACGTCCCGCGCGAACCGATGGGCCCGCCCCATGTCGGTCGTGATGACGCCCGCGACGAGTCCGTAGTCCACGTCGTTGGCCCGCTGGATGCCTTCGGCCTCGTCCGCGAACGTACTCACGGTCAGCACCGGCCCGAAGACCTCCTCCTGGCATATCCGGGCGTCCTGTGGAACGTCCGCGAACACCGTCGGTTCGACGTAGTAGCCGTCCCGGTCCAGTACGTTACCGCCGGTCACCGGGTCGCCGACTTCCTCGCGACCGATGTCGAAGTAGTCGGAGACTTTCTCCATGTGCGACGCCGACGCGAGCGGCCCGACGTCGTAGTCTTCGATACCGGGACCGATTGTGAGGTCCTCCACTGCGTCGACGAGCTTGTCGACGTACGTGTCGCTCACGTCTTCCTGGACGACGACACGGGAGGAGGCAGAACAGACCTGTCCGGTGTTTGTCGCGAAGATCCCTTTGATCGTCTCCGCGACGGCGACGTCGAGGTCGGCGTCGTCATAGACGACCAGCGGACTCTTGCCCCCGAGTTCGAGGTGGGGCTCGGTCAGGTTGTCGATGGCGGCTTTCCCGACAGCACGCCCCGTGACGGTCGACCCGGTGAAGGTGATCGTCCCGATGTCTGGATGGCCTGAGAGCGTCGAGCCGGCGGGCTCGCCCTCGCCGGGGACGACGTTGACGGCGGCCTCGGGGACGCCGTTCACGTGGAGCAGTTTGGTGAGTTCGAGCGCGCCTATTGGCGTCTCCTCGGCCGGCTTGACCACGGCCGCATTCCCGGCGGCGAGCGCCGGCGCGACGCTGCGCGCGAAGAGATAGGCCGGGACGTTCCAGGGAACGATGTGGCCCGTGACGCCCACCGGTTCCCGGAGCGTGTAATCCACGTGGTGGTCGTCGAGCGGGATGCTCTCACCTTCGATTTTGTCGGCGAGACCGCCGTAGTACTCGAAGTGGCGGGCAGCCCGCTCTATCTGACCGCGGGCCTCGGAGATGGGTTTCCCGTTCTCGAGCGTCTCGATGCGGGCGAAGCGCTCTGTTTCGTCGCGGATGGCCCGGGCCACGTCGTTCAGAATACGGCATCGCTTCGCCGGGGTGTACCCGCGCCACGTCTCGAACCCCTCCTGGGCCACGTCGACGGCCTCGTTCACGTCGCCCTCCGTCGCTGCCGCGACGCTGGTGAGTCGGTCGCCCGTCGCCGGGTCGAACACGTCGATGCTCTCGCCTGACGATGCGTCCCGTTCCATGCCGTCTATCAGCACGCCGTACTGGTCGGCGATTGCTGTCTGCTGGTCTGTCTGCATTCTATCTCACCCACTCTCCCGAACATTCATAATTCTTTGTGTCGGACGACGGCTACAGGGCGAGCTGCTCGACAGATTCGACGTGGAATTTGCGGATATCCCGTTCTGCGGCCAGGTACGCCGTGATCTCGTCCTCGAAGGCTTGGACGTGCTCGGAGTAGAGGTGGTCATCGAACCCCGGCTCGTTCCCTGAAGTGGATGACAGTCGGGTCGAGGACGTCGACGGCGGCCTGGTAGGAGACGACGCCGCTGTCCTGCCGGGAGGTCTCGACGAGGGATTCGAGCATCTCCAAGACGCGCTCACGGTGCGCTGGATCGACGTGCATGGTCGCATGGAGTACGAGCATTCCAGCGTATACGTCGCCGATGAGGTATTAGAGTGTACTAGTAGCGTGTGACATGGTTGTATCCCTGTCTTCACGGGTCGCCGGATCTCATCGCGTGGGGGTGTCGTCCGCGTCGACTGACAAACACGATGACTGACGTGTCTGATTACCCCAACTGTCAGGATTCAGCATAAATGTTTATTCGGACTGGATGGGAATCGTGAGATGGAATATGTCAGCACGATTCGAAGGCCAGTCAGTACTAGTGACAGGTGCCGCCTCGGGGAACGGGCGCGCCATCGCCCGCAAGTTCGCCGAGGAAGGCGCCGCCGTCACCGTCAGTGACATCCAGGAAGAGCCACGGATGGGCGGTGAGCCGACACACGATATCATCGCGGAGATGGGCCAGGAGGTCCAGTTCGTCGAGTGTGACGTCAGCGAGCCCGAGGACATCCACGCCGCCGTCGAGGCCCACGTCGACCGGTTCGGGTCGCTGGACGTGATGGTCAACAACGCCGGTATCGACCGCCAGATGTCGATTCTGGAGGTCGAGCCCGACGACTACGACATGCTCATGGACATCAACCTCCGGGGCGTCTACTTCGGCTGTCAGGCCGCGCTCGACGTCATGGTGACACAGGACGACGGCGGGGCGATCGTCAACATGTCCTCTATCGCGGGCCTCCGGGCCATCGACAACTCCTCGCTGTACTGTACCTCAAAGGGGGGCGTGACGAACCTCACGCGGCAACTCGCGCTCGAACACGGCGAGAACGGTGTCCGCGTCAACGCCATCAACCCGGGCGTCATCGAGACGGCGATGACGATGGAGGATGGCGACACCATCGACGGCCTCCTCGAAGAGACACCGCTGGGCCGGGCCGGCCAGCCCGAGGAAGTCGCTGACGGCGTCCTGTTCCTGGCCAGCGACGACGCCTCGTTCGTCACGGGCCACAACCTGGTCCTCGACGGCGGGTTCACCGTCTGAACGTCCGTCTCGGTCACCGACGCATCTTTTCACACGCCAATTATAGATCGAGTGGGTCGTGTCGAAACTGCCTCGCGTACGTCTGTTCTACCGCGTCGAGCACCCAGTCTGTCGCTCGTCATCCGCCAGCATGTCGTTGAACGACGCCGCGAGGGCAGTGAGCGCCCGTCGTCGCTATCCACCTCGAATCTCTGTGTGAGGTCGTCGTTCGCACTGGCTCCATCACCGTCCGAAGTTCGTCCAGCGCCTTGCGAACCTTGTCGATGTCTGTGTCCTCGCCCTTCCCGACGGCACTCTCTGTACCGGAGCGATCTGTCTCGCCAGCGACACCATCACCACCCACACGATTGATTACTTGACTTCGCACCTTATACTGGTGTAGCGCGTAGATGACGTGAAAATCGGATGCTTCCACTCACGTCGTTTCTGTCTTGTACCGCTCCAATTGACGAATTAGCGTGCTTTTCGACCCGGCAAA
>NZ_JAQFWV010000064.1:0-18080 GCF_056175805.1 Halohasta sp. A2
TGTGCTTCATTGATCGCGTCATCAAGCTCTTTTTCCGACAGATGTTTCACCAACTTGGTCCGACGAGAAGCCTTCATTAGCGCCTATACGCGCTCCGTAGATTCAAACATAGCGCAGACCACTCACGCCTCATCGAATAGGGTCTCGCCGTCGATCATGTGTTCTTCGACGGCATCCATATCGAGGGTCACGCCGAGGCCCGGTTTTTCGGGAATCTCGATGTAGCCGTCCTCGATGACGTCCTCTTCGACCAGATCCTCCCACCAGCCGAGTTCGTAGCTGTGATACTCGACGGCCAAGGAGTTCGGAATCGCCGCACCGACGTGGGCCGACCCCATCGTCGCCACCGGCGAGGCGACGTTGTGCATCGCCACCGGAACGTAGTACATATCCGCGAGATCCGCGATCTTGCGAGTCTCGCGCATGCCGCCGACCTTCGGCATGTCGGGGGCGATAATGTCGACGGCCTGATTCTCGATGAGGCGGCGCTGGCCGTGTTTCCGGTAGACGTTCTCGCCGACGCCGATGGGGGTGGTGGTCGACTGGGTGACCTCACGCTGGACATCGTGATTCTCCGGCGGGACGGGGTCTTCGAGCCACCAAACGTCGTACGGTTCGAGCGCTTTGGCGAGCCGTTTGGCGCTGCCGCCCGAGAAGGTCCAGTGGCAGTCGAACGCCACGTCCGCCCGCGAGCCGACGCGCTCGGTGACGGCCTCGACGATGCTCACTTTGTGGTCGATCTCGACGCCACGCAGGTGGCGGTTCGCCCGATCCTTTTCATGGCCCGAGGGCACATCAAGGTCGAATTTGAGGGCATCGTAGCCGAGTTCGTCGACGACGCGTTCGGCTTCGTCGGCACAGGCGATCGGGTCGGCCTCGTCTGCGGTGTGGCAGTCACAGTACACCCGGACCTTATCGCGGTACTTGCCACCCAACAACTGGTAGGCCGGAACGTCGAGGATCTTCCCGGCGAGATCGTGAAGAGCAACCTCTATGCCCGATATCGCGGTGACGGTGACGCCGCCGATCGAGCCCTCGCCGGACATCTTCTGGACGAGATGTTCGGTCATCCGGTCGATGTCGAGGGGATTCTCGCCGATGACGAACGGTTTCATCCGCTCGATGAGTTCCGGCGCACCTGCCCCCCAGTAGGCCTCACCCGTGCCGACGACGCCCGCGTCGGTGTACACCCGAACGAGCGTCCACGGGAAATTGCCGTCGACCATCGTCGTCTGCACATCGGTGATTTCGACGTCTCGACCGCCGCCGCGTTCGCCTGTGACACCCATCGTCTCAGCGGAGAGCTCCCGCATCGTGTACTCCGCGTTCGGATCGTGAAGGTTGTCGTAACTGACCATATCGGCCTTTCTATTTCCAGCGGTAAATAGTACGGGCGTTCGTAGACGGCCGTCTCACCCCTTCCACAGGCACGATTAGAAAATTTATTATATACTGAGTAAGTATTTTCTCACCTGGTTACTCCTAGGACGTCCGTCGACAAATCCGAAGCTTCACTGGTTCGGCGACCCGAGAGTCTACAATGAGCGGTTCGGAACTCTCTCAAACCCGTGCGTGGGTGCTTGCCGCCCGCCCCCAGACACTTCCAGCGGCAGCCGCACCCGTCGTCGTCGGTGCCGGTCTGGCCGTTCACGACGGTGTGTTCGCTCCGATTCCGGCACTCGCGGCGTTCGTCGGTGCCGCACTCATCCAGATCGGGACGAATTTCGCCAACGATTATTACGACGCGATTCAGGGCGCAGATACCGAGGCCCGTGAAGGGTTCACGCGCGTCACTCAGTCGGGCCTCATTTCTCCCTCCCGTGTCAAACAGGCTATGTATCTCACCTTCGGAGCCGCGATCGTCGTCGGAAGCTATCTCGTCTACGTCGGCGGACTCCCGATTGTAGTTATCGGGCTCCTGTCGGTCGCCTCAGGCATCGCCTATACGGGTGGTCCATACCCACTCGGCTACCACGGGTTGGGTGATCTGTTCGTTTTCGTCTTCTTCGGTGTGATCGCCGTCATGGGCACCTATTATGTACAGGCTACTGCTGTGCTTGCCGCCACGCTGTCGACCACAATTCCACCGGGAACCCTGACGTGGACCGCGTTTGTCGCCAGTCTTCCGGTGGCCGCGCTTTCGACGAACATTCTCGTGGTGAATAATATCCGTGACCGTAAAGAGGACGCCACGACTGGTAAACGAACGCTCGCGGTCCGATTCGGCTACCGGTTCAGTCGACTCGAGTACGCCGGGCTCGGGGTCGTTGCCTATCTGGTTCCGGTTTGGCTCTGGCTCGTCGAAGGGTTCTCTCCCACCGTACTGCTCGCGCTGTTGACTGCCCCGGTCGCGCTCTGGATTACTCGGACAGTCTGGACACGGACCTCGGGGGCTGCACTCAACCCCGCGCTCGAAACCACTGGAAAGTTACTCGCAGCCTACTCGGTGTTGTTCGCGGTCGGGTTGGCGCTCTGATGTGGGTCGACACATTTTCACTCGAACTCGACTCACCGCTCGAAACAGCTGCCGGAGCCATCACCGACCGCCGTGGGTTCCTCGTCGGTCTAACGGTCGACGGTGTCCGTGGACTCGGTGAGGCGACTCCGCTTGCCGGCTGGACCGAGTCATACAAGGCATGTAAAACTGCGTTGGAGACGGTCGCCACGGAGTCGACGGCCTCCGAATTCGAGCCGCCGAACCCAGTAGAGACCCCGGCTGCCGCACACGCGGTCGAACTCGCTCGATTGGATGCGATCGCCGGCCGAGCGGGTCGACCGCTTGCCGAGATTCTTTCCGAGGCCGCGTTCGGCTCCGGTCAATCGATCAACGATTCAGTTCCAGTCAACGCCACGATCGGTGATGGACCGATCGATGAGACAGTAGCGAAAGCTACGAGTGCCGTCGACGAGGGCTTCGAGTGGCTCAAACTGAAAGTGGGTACTCGCGAGCCACATCGAGATTTAGAGCGAATCAAAGCGGTCGATAACGCGGTCGACGATGGTGTTCGACTCCGCCTCGACGCGAACGGCGCATGGGATCGGTCGACTGCTCGACGCATGGTCGATCAGGTGGCGAACATCGGCATCGAATACCTCGAACAACCGCTTTCGTCGACCGACCTCACGGGGCTCGCTTCCCTTCGGGGCCGGGGGGTCGCTATTGCGGCTGACGAATCCATAGCCAACGCGTCAGTCCAAGCGGTGATCGACGCCGACGTTGCCGATTTCATGATTCTCAAACCGATGGCTCTCGGCGGCCTACAACGAACGGTCGAGGCGGCCGCAGCCGCCCGAGCCGCGGGCATCGAACCGGTCGTGACAACGACTGTCGACGCCGTGGTCGCACGAACCGCGGCCGTCCACGCTGCCGCAGCGATCCCCTCAGTGACTGCCTGTGGGTTAGCGACTGGACCGCTACTGGCTACAGATCTCACGAACGATCCCGTCTCGATCGTCGGGGGCCGCGCACAGCTCCCCACTGGTCATGGGCTCTGTGGCGACTGGTTTGACGACCTCCGATCCCGTCCCGACAGTATATAAATTAGTCACTGCCTACTCGACGACGTCGACCGCCCCGACCATGCCTTGGTCCTGATGGGGGGTGCAGGCGTACCGGTAGACGCCTGATTCGTCGAACGTATGACTGAACTGTTCGCCCTCATCGTACAACAGTTCGCTCTCGAAGGTTCCGTTTTCTTCGACGACGTTGTGGCCGTTTCCGAGGCCGGTCCACTCCCACTGTACGGTCGTTCCAGTGGTTACGCGAACGGCTGCTGGTTCGAACGAGAGTCCCTCTCCGGAGCCAACGGCGACCTGTATCTCGGCTTCGTCGGTTCGATCGGCCGTCCCCTCGAAGTTTCTCGCCCCACTGAACCAGTCGCCATACGTGTCGGCTTCAATACCGTCGTCGCTGCCGCCTCCGAGACAACCGGCACCTCCGACCGCAAGCCCGCCAATCATCGCTGCGAGCACGGATCGTCGACTCAACGCGTTAGTCATACGGCCAGTAGGAGGCCGCTACCTATGAGTGATGCTTTTCGCGACGTCGACAGGCGACCACCACACCGATAAGCGAACAGCTTCCGACTGAGTCACACGAACTGCACAAAAACACGTGAGTTAGATGTCGCCGCTTCGAAACATCGTCAGCTCTTCGGCTTCGTAGATGTTGAGTAGCTCGGTCACGATTTCGTCGTACGATTCGTCGTCCGTTCGGAGCTCGTCGAGTCGTGCTGTCGTCTCCTCGCTGAGATCGATCTGGACCATGCGCGGATATCAACTGCCAGTCGCTTAACGGCGCGGTCAGTTTTCTGAAACAAAGGCCGTGAGACCTACAGTCGGTCGACGATCGCCGTCGTCATCGTCTCGGTGTCGGCGTCGCCACCGAGATCACCCGTTCGCGGCCCGTCGGCGAGCACGCTCTCGACGGCAGTTTCGACCTGCTGTGCTTCCTCGCTGTAGCCGAGATGATCAAGCATCATCGCTGCCGAAAGGATCGCTGCTGATGGGTTGGCGATTCCCTTCCCAGCGATGTCGGGGGCGGTGCCGTGGACCGGCTCGAACAGCGCGTTGTCGTCGCCGATGTTCGCGGAGGGCAGCAGGCCGAGTCCCCCAACGAGGCCAGCGGCGAGATCCGACAGCACGTCGCCCGCGAGGTTCGGACAGACGATCACGTCGAACTGCTCGGGGTCGAGACAAACGTGCGTCGCAAACGCGTCCATCAGCACCTCGTCGGTGTCGACGCCTCGTTCGTCGGCCACTCCCACGACGCCGTCGCGGAACCGACCGTCGGTTTTGCGCATCACGTTTGCCTTGTGGACGACGCTGAAGCCGTCGTGGTCGTCGCTGTCTTCGACATAATCGCAGGCGAACTCGGCGAGCTTTTCGGACGCGGAGGTGGTAACGACGCGAGTCAGTGTCGACAAATCGTCCGAGAGGTCGTCCTCGTGGCCCGAGTAGACACCCTCGGTATTTTCGCGGAGAAAGACTAGGTCGGTCTCGGGCCGGACAGCGTCGACTCCTGGATACGCCTTGGCGGGTCGGATGTTGACGAACGACTCGACAGCGTCTCGAAGCGGGAGAATCACGTCGGCGGCGGTCTCGCCCGCCGCGCCGAAGAGGGTTGCGTCGGCGTTGGCCGCCAGATCGTAGGTCGACTGTGGAAGTGCCTCGCCTGTTGCGTCTTTGACGGCGTCGCCAGCCTCGCCGTCGACGAATTCGAGATCGAGATCGAGCGATTCGAGAACCTCAATTGCTGCCGGAATCACTTCCCCTCCGATGCCGTCGCCTTCGATGACGGCGATTTGGTGAGTCATATGGATTGTCTGTGAAGGACTGAAAAGAGGATGTCGATGTCTCGAAGCACAGCTCTGGAACCGTTGTAAACAAATAAAAAGCTGCAACGGGTCGTTCAGTCGTCGGCTGGGATCTCGCTGTCCCGAACGTACGGCAGCGACTTTGCCTTCTCGCGAACTGTGTTCGCGTTCGATTTCATCAGTGCGGTCGTGTCCCAGACACCCTCAACGAGGGCCTTCCGCTGGGCATCGTCGACCGTTGCCTCGACGACCGTCTCGCCGTAGGTGACTGTCTCGTGTTCGACGTCGACCTCGATTTCGGCATCGGGGTTTGCGTCGATGAAGTCCTGGAGGGCTTCGGCCTCCTCGGGACTGACCGTCAGTGTTGGGATTCCGAGCGCGAGACAGTTCCCCGCGAAAATCTCGGCGAAGCTCTCGCCGATGATGGCGTCGATTCCCCAGCGCATCAACGCCTGTGGAGCGTGTTCACGCGAGGAGCCACAGCCGAAGTTGTTGTTGACCGCTAGAACATTTGCGTTCTGGAACTGCGGCTCGTTGAATGGATGGTCCTTCTCGTTGTCGTCGTCATCGAACCGCAGATCGAAGAAGGCGAACTCGCCGAGGCCCTCGAAGGTGACGACCTTCATAAAGCGCGCCGGGATAATCTGGTCAGTGTCGATATCGTTGCCGCGGACTGGAATGCCGGTGCCGCTAACGTGGGTGACTTGGTCGGCTGGCCCGTCGCTCATGCGGCGACCACCTCCTCGAGTTCGCGGACGTCAGTGACCTCGCCGGTCACCGCAGCGGCCACGACCATGATCGGACTCATCAGGACGGTTCGACCGTCCTTCGAGCCCTGACGACCGACGAAGTTTCGGTTCGACGAGGAGGCACAGGCTTCGTCACCCTGGAGCTGGTCCTCGTTCATGCCGAGACACATCGAACAGCCCGCACCGCGCCACTCGAAGCCGGCCGCCTTGAAGATCTCGTCGAGACCTTCTCGCTCGGCGGCGGCTTTGACGCGCTGGCTGCCAGGGACGACCATCGCTCGCACGTTGGGGTCGACCTCCCGACCCTCGACCAACTCTGCGGCCGCCCGCAGATCGGGCAGTCGGGCGTTCGTACAGGAACCGAGGAAGGCGACATCGATTGGGTAGCCTTTCATCGACTCGCCGGGCTCGACGCGCATGTGTTTCATCGAACCGCGGGCGGTCTCCTGTTTTTCTTTTGAGAGCGATTCGGGCTCCGGGATCTGCTCGGAGATGCCGATTCCCTGACCGGGGGTGGTCCCCCAGGTGACGACCGGCTCGATCTCGGAGCCGTCGATGGTGACGATATCGTCGTACTCGGCGTCGTCGTCGCTGCGGATCGACTCCCAGTACTCTTTGAGTTCGGCGAACCGTTCGGGTTCGTCCTTGAACGCATCAGTCTGTTCGAGCCACTCGTAGGTGGTCTCGTCAGGGTTGACGTAGCCCGCGCGAGCACCGCCCTCGATGGACATATTACAGATGCTCATGCGGCCTTCCATCCCAAGGTTCTCAATGGCCTCTCCGGCGTACTCGTAGACGTAGCCGACCCCGCCGTCGGTGCCGAGTTTCCGGATGATCGTGAGGATGATGTCCTTGGCGGTGACGCCCTCACCGAGCTCGCCGGTGACCTTGATCTTTCGGACCTTCTGTTTTTCCATCGCAATCGTCCCCGTTGCGAGGACGTCGCGGATCTGGCTGGTGCCGATCCCGAACGCGAGCGCACCGAACGCCCCGTGGGTAGAGGTGTGACTGTCACCACAGACAATCGTCATGCCAGGCTGGGTGATTCCCTGCTCGGGGCCGATGACGTGGACGATGCCCTGGTTGCCGGTGTCGGGGTTGTCGAAGACGATGCCCGAGTCGCGAACGTTCGCTTCGAGTTCGGCCATCATCGTCTCGGCCGCGTCGTCGCCGTAGGGGCGAGACTGGTCGGCCGTCGGGACGATGTGGTCGACGGTTGCGTGGGTCAGTTTCGGGTAGGCGACGTCGAGTCCGCGCTCGCGAAGCATGCCGAACGCCTGGGGGCTCGTGACCTCGTGAATGAGGTGGAGCCCGACAAACAGCTGTGTCTGTCCGGTCGGCAGCGTCGTGACCGTGTGTCGATCCCATACTTTGTCGTACAGCGTTCGGTTGCTCATCTGTTAGCTCCGGTTGTGTGTTTGTTGGTCATCTGTCGGCTTTACTCTTCGTCCCCGTCAGCCCACGAGAACAGCCCGCGCAGTTCCTCGCCGACCTGTTCGATCTCGTGGTTCTCTTCGGCGTCTCGAAGCTGGCTGTAGTTCGGCCGCCCAGCCTGGTTTTCGAGAATCCACTGGCGGGCAAAGGTGCCGTCCTGGACCTCTTCGAGAACCAGCTCCATCTGCTCGCGGGCGTGCTCGTCGACGACGCGGTCGCCGCGGGTGAGTCCGCCGTACTCTGCGGTGTACGAAACCGAGTCCCACATCTCGCTGAGCCCACCCTCGTACATCAGATCGACGATCAGTTTGAGCTCGTTCATACACTCGAAGTAGGCCATCTCGGGGCTGTAACCCGCCTCGACGAGCGTCTCGTAGCCCTGTTTGACGAGGCTCGTCACACCGCCACAGAGGACGGCCTGCTCGCCGAACAGATCGGTTTCGGTCTCTTCTTGGAACGAGGTTTCGATGGTTCCAGCGCGGGTACAGCCGACACCCTTCGCGTAGGCGAGCGCACGTTCTTTGGCGTCGCCAGTGACATCCTGGTAGATCGCAACCAGACCTGGTGTGCCCTCGCCTGCCTCGTAGTTTCGTCGTACGAGGTGGCCTGGCGATTTGGGGGCGACGAGCGTGACGTCGATGTCGTCGCTTGGCTGGATCTGATTGTAGTGGATGTTGAAGCCGTGGGCGAACTGGAGGGTGTCGCCTTCGTTGAGTTCGTCTTTGATCTGGTCGTACACCGCGGGCTGGACCGTATCGGGGACGAGAATTGAGACAACCTCGGCCTGGGCGGCGGCCTCTACGGGGGTCGCGACATCGAGTCCGTCGGCTTTCGCGGCCGCGCGCGAGGACGAATCCTCACGGAGGCCGACGACCACGTCGACCCCGCTGTCGTGGAGGTTCTGGGCGTGGGCGTGGCCCTGGCTGCCGTAGCCGAGGATTGCGACCGTGATGTCGTCGAGATAGCTCTGGTCTGCGTCGTCGTCGTAGTAGATCGTCGTGTCGAGTTCGTCTGTCATGTATGTGTGAATGATAACCGCTGTTAGTTGGTGGTTTCGGCTTGGCTCTCACTGTCGTTTTCCTGTTCCGTACCGCCGTCGGCTTCGATACCCACAGCCGTTGCCTCCGCAGCGGGCTTCTCGCCGGGTGTCGTCGGCCGGTCACCACGCGAAAGCGCGGTCGGGCCGGTCCGGGCGATCTCGATAATGCCGAACTGGCGGTAGGCGTCTAGGGCATCCTCAATCTCGTCGTGTTTGCCGGTCAGCTGGACCGTGATTGTCCGCGGACCGGCATCCAGCGTCGACCCGTCGTACATCTGGGTGATCGCCTGGACCTTGTCGGGCTCGTCGCCGCGAACCTTGAGCAAGACGAGTTCGGAGCGGATCGCTCGCGATTCGAGTTCGCCGACAGAGATCACGGGTTTGAGCTTCGCCAACTGCTTTTTGACCTGCTCGATACCTGGCTCGGTTTCCTCGACGATCAGCGTGATTCGGGCGTTGCCCTCGACCGTCGTCGGTCCGACAGTGAGGCTCTCGATGTTGAACTGTCGACGACTGAACAGTCCCGAGACGCGCGCCAGCACGCCCGGTTCGTGTTCGACCAGCGCCGACACCATCGCCGTGCGGGTGTCGGGTTCGGCCTCGACTTCAGGGTCGATCCTGATTCCCTGACTGTTTCGCCGCCCATCCGGGTGGGGCCGCTCCTCCGGTCGTGGGCCTTCGAGACCCTGTGCGTTCTCGCTCATAGCTGATCCTCCGAGAGTGCGAACTTGCCATTTGGTGCGCCGCTGGCGACCATCGGATAGACGTTGGCTTCGGGATCGATGTGGAAGTCGATGACCGAGGGTCCATCGTAGGCGAGTGCTTCCTCGATCGCGGGAGCGACCTCGTCGTAGTTGTCGACGCGCCAGCCCTGGGCCCCGAAGGCCTGGGCCAGTTTGTCGAACTCCGGCATCCAATTGTACTCCGAGGCCATGTGTCGACCCTGGAAAAAGGCGTCTTGCCATTGGCGGACCATCCCGACGTACTCGTTGTTGAGCACGGCGATCGTGATATCGAGGTCCTCACGCACGGCGACCGAGAGCTCTTGGAGCGTCATGAGGAACGACCCATCTCCGTCGAAACAGACGATATCCTGGTCGTCGTCGGCCGCAAACCGCGCGCCGATTGTCGCGGGAAGTCCGTACCCCATCGTACCGAGTCCGTGTGATGAAACCCACGTTCGGGGCTCAGTGAACTCCCAGTATTGGGCAGCCCACATCTGGTGTTGGCCGACTCCGGAGGTGACGATCGTGTTGTCATTGGTCGCCTCGTCGAAGGCTTCAACGATGAACTCAGGTCGGAGCGGGGCGTTCTCGTCGACCTCGTAATCCATCGGGTACTCCTCGGTCCACGTCTGGCACTGCTCGCGCCACTCGCGGGCGTCGGGCGCGTGGTCGATCTCAGCAGTGAGCTGATCGAGCACTGCCCCCGCGTCGCCGATACAGGCGTAGTCGGCGTGAATGTTTTTCGAGATTTCGGCGGGATCGATGTCGACGTGGACGACCTCTGCCTCGGGCGCGAAGGTGTCGATGCCGCCGGTCAGGCGGTCATCGAATCGGGTGCCGACGCCGATCAAGCAATCGGTATGGGTGATCGCCATGTTAGCGTAGCCCGTTCCGTGCATTCCGGCCCACGAGAGACAGAGTTCGTCGTCCTCGGGGAAGGTGCCGATACCGGGCATGGTTGTGACGACCGGAATACCGTGATCACGCGCGAACGCGCGGGCAGTCTCACAGGCATTGGCCTTCATCACGCCGCCGCCGAGCAGGAGGAGGGGCTTTTCGGCTCGCTCGATTGCACGGGCTGCGGCTTCGATGTGCTCGGGGTCGGCCGTGGTCGGCGGCTTTGAGCCAGCCGGCAGCGTTGGCTCGCCCGGTTCGATCTCGGTTTCTTCGAAGCTCACGTCCTTCGGGAGGTCGACCAGCGTCGGGCCGGGGCGGCCGGATTCGGCCAGTGCAAAGGCTTGACCGACCGTGTTGCCGATGGTGTCGGCGGAGTTGGCGAACCAGTTGTGTTTGGTGATCGGCATTGTGACGCCGGTCGTATCGGTCTCTTGGAACGCATCCGAACCGACCATGTGGCTTGGCACCTGGCCGGTCAGCGCGACCATCGCGTCCGAGTCCATGTTGGCGTCGGCGATCCCGGTCACGAGGTTCGTCGCCCCTGGACCCGAGGTAGCCAGACAGATCCCCGGCGAGCTAGCGACGACGCCGTATGCATCGGCCGCATGCGAGGCCCCCTGCTCGTGGGCCATCGTGATGTGTTCGATATCGGAATCCCACAGCGCGTCGTAGATCGGCATGATTGCACCGCCCTGAACGCCGAAGGCGTGTTCGACGCCCGCGTTTTCGAGCGCGCGAACGACCGATGACGAGCCATCGGTGACTGGGTCGGTTTCGGTTGCCTGCTCTTCGGTGTCGGTCGACGTCTCTGCGTCGGTTGCTGGATCGGCGGTAGTCTGTGCGGAGTCGCTCATGTGAGGGTTCCTCCTCGATAGGCTGCTGTCGGTTCGGTGGCTGTGCGTCTCGGCTGATCTGTGTGTTGGCTACTGGTCATTGTCTGCTGTCTGAGTCCTCGTGACCACCCGCTCGGTGGAATACTGGAAATTCGGTTCGTCTCGGTGAGGAAAAGTGGAAAAGGGGCTCAGGCCCCTACGATACCGATGACGTCGACAGCGACGGCTCCACGAAGCTGTGGGCCGTGAACGAGGGTACGCTGTCGCATTGTATTCATGCCAACAACGTCTGTCAGTATAATACTTACGCGTTGGTCGCCGTGTCGACGGCTGGTGCTGTCGCTCACCGGCGAAAACTACCCCCGAAGCGGCCATCAGGTTCGGACCTCCTCGGGTTGCCGCACGCCGACCTCCTCGGCGAACCGCTGGATGACGCTGTCGGTGACCGCCTGCTTTTCGGCACCGAACTCCTTGACGAGCTTCGTGACCGCTCGGACTTCGGGGTCGGTCGGCTCGTAGCCAGCGTCCTCCAAGCGCTTACGAACCGAGTGGGTCCCGGTGTGTTTGCCGAGCACGAATTCGCGGGACGCGCCGACCATCTCGGGGGTCATCACGCCGGGTTCGAACGTGTCGGTGTTTTCCATCACGCCCGCGGCGTGAATCCCGCTCTCGTGGGCGAACGCGTTGCGGCCGACAACCGCCTTGTTCACGGGAATCGGGATATCCGATTTCTCTTCGACCAACCGAGCCAACTCGGTGATCCGGGTGGTGTCGATCCCGGTATCCACGTTGTAGAGGCTCTCGGCCGACATCACGACCTCCTCGAAGGCGGCGTTACCAGCGCGCTCGCCGATGCCGTTGACCGAGACCTGCGCCTGGTGGGCACCGGCCTCGAACCCCGACATCGCGTTTGCGCTCGCCAGCCCGAAGTCGTCGTGTGTGTGAACGTCGATCCGTGCGTCGGTGTGTTCGCCGACTACCTCGATCAGCTTCGCAAACCGCGAGGGGGTTGCGACGCCGCAGGTGTCGGGAATGTTGATCCAGTCGACGCCAGCCTCGCTGACTGCCTCGACTACCTTGATGAGGAACGCCTCGTTCGTCCGGGTGGCGTCCATCGGTGAGAACATGACTTCGAGACCAGCATCCCGGACCATCTCGATGCAGTGAACCGCCCGCGAGATCGCTTCATCGCGGCTGGCGTGCATCGAATCCTGGAGCTGCACGTCGCTTGTGCTCACGAAGACGTGGACCATATCCACGCCCGCGTCGATCGCCGCCTCGACGTCCTTGTCGACGACCCGGGCTAACCCACAGGTCGTCGCATCGGTCGACGCCGCAATGTCCGAGACCGCCTCGAACTCCGGCTCGGAGTTGACGGGGAACCCAGCCTCGATGACGTGGGTGCCCATCTCGTCGAGCAGCTCGGCGATGGCGCGCTTGTCATTGTAGTCGAACGACGTGCGTGGCGACTGCTCGCCGTCACGCAGCGTTGTGTCGAAAATTCGTACTGACTCTATCTCGTCAGTGCTGTCTAATGTGCCCTCGAAGAACTCGATCCGCCGGTGAATCCGACAAGTCCTCCGTGTCTTTGTGAGACATGTACTTGGGTCGAAGGCCGACAACGCATATAAAATCACCGCTTCTGTGAACGACCCGGGCGTCGACCAGACGGCGTTCACAGACCACCACCGTCCGAACGCTTTTTGTCTCGGCTGATAACCCATCAGTATGACCGACTTCGATCTCGATCTACGAGACGCGGAAGCAGAACTGGGCGACCTGCCGAGCGACCAGGTGGTTTTGGGTGTGCTCAACGGTGAGACACCGGCGGACGAATGGATTCAGGCCGTCACACAGGGCAACGTCCTCGTGCTCTCGGTCGAAGGGGATCTCAACACGCTCGCCGCAGGGTTCGCTCGCGAAGTCAAAGACATGGGTGGCGAACTCATGCATTTCCGGGAGTTCCTGATCGTCACACCGGACGAGATTCAGATCAATACCGACCGGCTCTGAGCCCGAGCCCGGATTTAAGCCCGTTCGGCACCTCCACTCACGCATGCCGATGAAAGGAGACGGCTCGACGACGCTCCGTGAGATAGACCGGTTCGACGGGGGCGTCGGCTGGATCGCTTACCCCGACGAGACGATGCAGCGGGCGAGTCACGCCCTCGAGACCGATGAGGGACTCTGGCTCGTCGACCCGGTCGACGCGCCGAACCTCGACGAGTTGCTCGCCGAGTTCGGTGATGTCGCTGGCATCGTTGTCTGTTTGGACCGCCATAAACGAGATGCCGCCGTAATCGCCCGTCGACACGAGGTGCCCGTGCATATCCCACACTGGATGTCCGGTGTCGCCTCGGAGATCAACACCTCGGTCCGACGGGCCGAAGGGCAACTCGGCGAGTCGAACTACGAGCTGTTTCGCATCCGGAAGACGTCGGTTCCGCCGTGGCAGGAGGCCGGACTCTACAATCGCGAGACGGGAACGCTCGTCGTCCCAGAGTCGGTCGGCACTGCCGACTACTTTCTCGCCGACGGTGAGCGACTCGGCGTGCATCCGATGTTACGGCTCACACCGCCGCGTGAGTCACTCAGCCAGTTCAGTCCACAAGCAGTGCTAGTAGGTCATGGTAAAGGGGTCCTCACGGATGCGGTTGGTGCGCTTGACGACGCCCTCTCGTCATCCAAACGGAACGCACTCCCGCTCTATGGGAAGACTGTTAGGCAGTTCATAACGGGGAATTAGTGACCGTCTACGCTACCGAGGGTCTCATCGAGGTCCTCATCGAGTTCGCCAAAGAGCGCGACCCCCAGCAAGCAAACGTACCCGTTGCGGCCACGCCTGCCGGGAAGTTGGCGGGCGTCGACAGTCACCTCCAAGACATCGAGCCGACAACACCAGTGCTCTCGCATTTCTATCTCCCCGACGCCGCTGGCTCGGTCAACGCCGTTTTCGGGGTCGATCTCGGCACGCCATCCGGTGGCGCACAGGCCCGGTTCGTTTCACACCCGACAGGACCGCGTGCGATTACGAAAACGGATGACTTGGCGAGCGTGGTGTTGCTCGCCGTTCCACCGTGGGAGCCAGAATCAGTGGTTGCGTTCGACCGAAGTGGCCGACGGCTTGGACTCATCCGCTTGGACGCCGAACCGCCCATCGAGTCGATCGAATAGCCTACTCCAGATATCCCAGATCACGGAGTTGATCGGTGATCTCGGTGAACTGGTCTTCGGTCAGCCGCCCCTCGCGCTGATGTTGAATGACAATACTGCGGAGTAGAAACCGAACCAGATCGCTCGTCGACGTGAAACTCGTCCCTTCGATCGTCTCGTCGACCCGTTCGGCCAGCTCTTTCGGAATCGAGACCGTCGTGTAGTCGGCCATACCGCTCTCACCGGTTGCGGGCCGAATAAACCACCTGTTTTTTGTCTCGGAGAGTCAGTCGAGTACGACTGGATTTTTACGATTTGCGTTCGAACACCGGTTCAATGGGAGCCAGACCACCGCAGAACGAAACGCGGGAGCCGGCTGTCATCGAGTTCGGTATCGCTGCGCTCGCTGCGCGGCTCGATGACGCTGATATCGAGTTTCCGACGACGAGTAGCGAACTCTGTGCGGCGATCGACGATACCGCGATCCCAGTCGACGGAGCTGGCAATACGATCGAGCTCCGAACCGCGCTCGACCGACTCCCACAAACCGAGTTCGACAGCCAAGCCGCGCTTCTCGATTTACTTCACCCGGTGTTCGAAGAGCACCGAAAACAAGCCGGAAACAGCGTTATGGGCCGGATCAGGGCATTACTGCCGTTTTGAGTTACCCAGTCGAACCCCTACTCCGGGTTCGTCGCCGGTTCGGCTGCAGTCGGTTCCGTCGACTTTTCGGCGGTTGATTCCGGTGACTGCTCGGCGGTCGACTGTGGCGATTGTGAGGATGACTTTGAGTCGGACAGCTGTTCAGGGCCCGCGGCAGCGGCTTCGAGTCGGTCGATGCGTGTGAGCTGTTCGTTGTGCAACGAGAGAATCAGATCCGCAAGTACGCCGAACATCAGTAACTGCACGCCGAACAGGACGAACGCGGTTGCGCCCACTGCGATGATCTCGTGGCCGACGCTGTACATGAACCACCGAACGATGACGAATGCCGAAAGTGCGAGGCCAGTGAGTGTCGACAGTAGTCCGACGCTTCCGAAATAAAAGAGTGGATTGCTCGTTTTCGCCTTTCGATACAGCTCCATGAAGATGATTCCGCCGTCCTTGATCGGATGGAGATTCGTCGACGAGCCATCGGGCCGAGGATGGTAGCTCACTGGAACGACATCGGTTTTGACGCCGTTTTTCGCACACTCGACGGCCATTTCGGTTTCAATACCGAACCCGTCGGCCGACAGTGCGAGTTCCCGAAGCGAGTCAGTTCGAAACGCGCGATACCCCGAGAGAATGTCCCGGTAGTCCTCACCGTGAATAAACCGAAACGAACGGTTAATGAGTCGATTGCCGAGCTTGTTGAGCCGAGTCATCGCACCCGGCTCCATGTTGGCAAACCGGTTTCCGATAACGTGATCGAACCCACCGACGAACAGCGGTTCGAGCATTCGCTCGGCGTCGTCGGCCCGATACGTCATATCCGCATCCACCATGAGAACGTACTCGGCGTCGATGGAGTCGACCGCCTCTCGGATCGCTTGGCCCTTACCCGTTCCTGACTGCGTTGTCACGCGTGCGCCTGCTGTTCGCGCCCGCTCGCGAGTATCGTCCGCCGAGCCACCGTCGACTACCAGCACGTCGTCGAAGCCGAGCATTTGATACGCCTGTATGACGTCGACGATCGTCTCGGACTCGTTGAGAGTCGGCAGGAGGACACAGACATCCGCACTCGGTTGCATTACCGTGGATTCACGACCCAGCGACTAAAACTGTGTGTGTTTTGTGAGTATTTTTCGTTCGTAGGAAAGACGATGGCATCAGCCGGGGTCGACCTGGTCGCTTTCACGGAGTCGACAGGCCGACTGCTGAGACAGACAGAAGGAAACGCCTTTTAGGTCCTACCGGAAAGAAGCACGTGAGGGCTGGTAGCTCAGTTTGGCAGAGCGACGGACTCTTAATCCGTCGGTCGCGTGTTCAAATCGCGTCCAGCCCGCTTTTGCTCCTCACGATCCTGAGTCGTGAACATCGCGTGACGACGACGGTGTTGTCCTCTAATCGGCGATATAGACGGGTTGAGTTCGTTCACCAGGGGAACGGCACCCCCTTCCGTCTGGCATCTGGCTAAGAGTTGGCGCGCACGGATCTTAGGCCTTGTGGAGAACTAGCACTGAACTGTAGGAGACGACAGAGATCGTTCCGAACCAAACCTGGAATCATCTGTGCCCTACGGTTCACAATATTAGTCAATATTATTGCCCATTTTACTGGGAAAGTTCCTATTTGTTCTGTGATGAGACTTGGCATTAATATCAGATAAAGAGTAAATTAGGACAACATATCACCACCCCTCTTTTGTAACTTGAATTGTACTATGATGCTGACACATCATTAGTAATTATAGAGATTTTAACATAGATTTCATCAGAGGGAGTCAAGATGAAAGAGATGGTCTACACTGAGAAGAAAACAATCTAGTTGAACAGAGACTAGTCATAGATACCACAATAGAATGGAGTGTCAGTAGCTGTCGATTGATTCTATCACAGAAACCACTATTAATATACTACCAACCAGAGTAACATACAATCCATTTCTAATATTAATAATCCCGCGTGCAAATTCATCGTCAGGGATATGACCCCAGTATAGTGGATCTATAATATACATTATACTAAAAAATCCTATTAGAGTTCCAATAAGAAGCGATAGTTGTTTATTCTTTCTATTCCAATTATTAAATACTAGTAATACTAAAATGACAACACCACCTATTAAAGTAAATATTCCATCAGTATCAACACCTCTAATAATGAGGTTAGATCCAAGAACAGATGCAGACATCCACGGCATTAGTGCACCAAGTATAACCAAACTAGATCCTACACCTGTTAATTGCTTCTTTTGTTGTGAATCTAATTGATTCAATACTACGTCTAGTAGTGTTATATTTCCATTAATTTTGGTTCGGCGAGCTGTTCCCCGATTAGTGTCTAGTGGTTCACGACAATTACCACAAAAATCTCCGCCAAATTTTATTTCTGTGCCACAAAAAGAACAATAACCACGGTTTTTATATTCATCAACATTGTTTTTCTGTGTATTTTCTTTTGAGGTTTGATTTTTATCCAACTCTCTTTTAGAACTTGTTGTATTCAATAATCTAACATTATTAAATTTGTATATCAGATATGTGCCCACAGTTGTCAAAAGAACACTAACTAACGCAAAATATATTCCACCATTAAGAAGATCAAATAACTCTAGTAATACTTCAACGATAGATGCAGCCATACTGAATATAAAGAAATAAAACCCGAACCTCAGCAATCTTGTGGATGACTTATATACTCCATATGCGATGATTATTAGAGTGAGTGCATAAACTAATTGGATAGATAAACCAACATATGGTTCTGCTATTGCATCTATACCTAAAAGATTATCACCGAAATGAATAAATATGTTCACAATTGAGTTATTACCCATGTAAATAATTGGCACAAGTAATGCCAAGATTAGAATTGGTGTTGACTCAACAAGGGTTTCTGAATATGTGAGCCGTAGTATCACACTTACTACTTGAGACATGCTAATAAAAGCACATAAAAATATTATATATTTTGATTTGATATATCTAGATAAGAATGAACTCATAGTTCCACATTGATGGGTGTGATTTTTACAAAAATATTATTTCGACGGATATATCCTTTTTTGCCCATTGACCTTTGTAAAGAAATGATTGTACCACACACATTAATGTTTTCAAATAAATATTTGGTCGCGTCTCAGGATCGTTTAGAACCAAGCCAATACTCACCGCAACGAAGTAGCAGTTGATACGTTAGAGGAAGGGGACTGTTTCGGTGCTAGAATGAAAGAGTCCCCAATCGAGATTACACTCACCGTTCAATTGGTTCTGACGATTGATCCTACCAAGC
>NZ_JAQFWV010000065.1:0-17428 GCF_056175805.1 Halohasta sp. A2
AAACACGCTTGATACCTTCTGAGAAACCCTGCGGCATCTCCGTGGTCGTGTGCAAGTTCTTTCATTGCTCTCTTTCTTCAGCCGTGGCAATCAGCTTGCCGGATTAACCCCAGAAGTAGTGCTAGTCAATATCGTCGACGTCAGCCGTTTCGTCTTTTGCGAGTCGGAACTGATCGATACGGTCGTACAACTCTTCGCTGGTCGCGCTCAGTTCAGACGCGCGGTGGGCCACCTGGTCGGTAGCCGTCGACTGTTGTTCGAGGCCGGCCGAAATCTGCTGGACCGATGCTGACAACTCCTCGCTCATCGAGGACGTGCTGTCGATGGTGGCTCCAAATCCATCCATGTTTTCGGCCTGGTTTTCGACCGCATCGCTGACCTCGGCAGTGGCCACGCTGACCGCCTCAACGGTGGATTCGATCTCGTCGACTCGGTCGACGACTTCCTCGACGGCGTCGGCTCCCGTCGTGACCTTCTCGTTGGTGTGGGTGATCTGGGAGGCGACTTCGCCAGTCTGGTTTTGGGCGTCGATGATGATCTCTTCGATCTCGTCGGCTGACTGTTTGGACTCCTCGGCGAGTTTTTTGACCTCGTCGGCGACGACGGCGAAGCCATCGCCCTCGTCGCCAGCGCGGGCAGCCTCGATGGCTGCGTTGAGTGCCAGCAGGTTGGTCTGATCGGCAATCGCCGAGATCACATCCAGCGTCTCACCGACGGCCTCCATCCGGCGTTCGAGCCGTCGGACTTCGTCGGTGATCTCTCTGGTAGCGTCGGTCGCCGACCGGATTTGGTCGACGGCTTCGGTGCCTTCACGGACACCATCGAGGGCGAGTTTGCTGGCTTCGGAGGTCTCGGCGTCGATTTCCTGGACGGAGGCAGTGATCTCCTCGATGCTGGCGGTGAGGTTTGCGGAAGTCAGATCCGCCTTGTCGGTTTGTTCGGCTAGTTCCTCTGAGCCGCTTGCCATCTCCTCGGTTGAGTGGCTGATCTCCTCGATGGAGGCGGTGACCTCCTCGCTGTTAGCGCTGAGCTCTTGGCTGGTGTCGTCGAGATCGTCGGCCAGCAGGGTGAGCCTAGAGAGCACTGTGCGGTAGTTATCGACAGCAGTCGTCAGATGCGCGTTGAGATCAGTGAATTCCTCGTGGACTGTTTGGATCTCTTCGAACGACGCGGGCGGCTCCGGAATGGTTGGTTCGATGGTGAGATCGCCCTCGGCGAGCCGGATGATCTTAGATTCGAGATCGTCGATCACTGCCTCCTGGTAGGCCTCCAACTGTTCGACTTTCTGTTGAGTGTCCTCTTCGAGAACGGTGGCGGTTTCTATCGCCCCGACAACGGTTCCGTCCGCCTCACTGATCGGTTGGACGGTTCGGTTGAGGGTGTGTGATTCGCTGCCAAGCGTAATAGTCTCAGTTCGCTCGTTGATCTCGGTGCCCGTTTCGAGTGCCTTCGACAGTAGTGGCTCACCGGTGTGAAGTGTCGACGCCCGCGTGCCGACCGCATCTGCATCGGTCGTTCCGAACAGTTCGCAAGCTGCAGTGTTGATGTGTGAGATTGCGCCGGTGGCATTGACGATGACTGCCGGCGAGCCGATTCCATCAAGCACGTGAGCTAACAGTCGGTCTGTACTAAGGCTCTCGACAGTCTCAGCTGGCTCGGGCGTCCGCGCTGACCCAGGAGTCGACACGGCAGTCGACGGCTCAACATCGGTTTGAGACGCCCCCGTCTCGGTGAGATCTGCCCACTCAACTGACTCGGCGTCGATCGAATTTCCAGTGGCATCTGTCCGTTTTTTCTCGGAGTCTTTGACCACAAGCCAGTTGAGTACTCGTTTCATGTCTGAGATTCACATACATACCATAATAAATATTATGTATATGTAAAGGCACTAAAATAAACACATATTATAGGTAGATCTAGCAAAAGTTTCTTTGTACAATGTGGTTTCAGTTAGTGCCGGTCATCGACTTCTTTTCTAGAAACTGACATTCCCGCTTGCTGCCGCTGTCTCCTACCAAGCAGGAGATTGGGGCAAGAGCGGGGAGGTGATTCGAGGCTATGTGGCGTGCGATCTGGCTTATCGCACGCCGAACTAGGTTGCAATGCTCTATCGGAAACGCTCAGCGATTAAAACGAGATATCGTATAACTCAATCAATCAATGGGCACTGTCTAGTTAAGCCAATTTGAGAAGCGAGCAGTTCGTGGTTTGAGTTGTTGATGCTATCCCCAGAACTGCTCAGAGAGTCGTTAGACACGGCAAATCTTGAATGTTGGGAGCGAGAGCGGACGGCGACGCCCGTCAGGGCGTTCGCCGTCCGGCTCCACGCGACCGGCTGTTCGCTTAGAGAGACACAAGAGATTCTTCGATTGTTCGGCGTTCAACGCTCTCATCAGGCGATCTTTCAGTGGGTACATCGAGTAGCTGACAGCGTGCCCGACCCGCCTGAGGCGCAGCCGAAGCGGGTCGCTGTAGACGAGACCGCTGTCAAAATCAATGGTGAGTGGTCTTGGTTGTATGCTGCAATAGACCTCGACACTAAGTTGGTTTTGGGTGTCGATCTGTTCGGATCTCACGGCACGGATCCAGCTGCTGCGTTTCTCCATGGACTCTCCGAGAAACACGACCTCTCCGAGGCCGTGTTTCTCGTCGATGGCTTCGGCTATCAGACTGCCCTTGCTCGATTAGGACTCAGCGGTCGGCGTGATTATACAGACCGAAACCTGATCGAAAAGTGGTTTCAGACGCTCAAAATGCGGATCGACCGCTTTCATAATTCGTGGGTGGGCAGTCGGTCGAGCGTCCGCAGTTGGTGTTCGCAGTTTGTACATTATTATAACCGCCAGCGACCGCATCAAACGCTAGGTGATCGAACGCCAGCAGAGGAGGTTGCTAACTAGACAGTGCCTTATACTCGAAAGTGGTATTAACACACATTATTGACTATTAATATGGCCATATCTGCCGTGTGTGAATTCATTTCATGTGTGAGTACAGCAATTCTGGGATGGCTCAGTCCGACCTAGACAGTTCATCTCTGTCGACTGTCAGCCGAACGTCTACTGCAGAGACCTCTGTGGGAGCCACGATGAGTGGATTCACATCGAGTTCGGTGATCGACGGGAAATCAGTAACCAGTTGCGAGATCCGTTGAATCGTTTCGACGACTGTGTCGAGATCGGCTAGTGTCCTACCACGTGCGCCACGTAGCATCGGTGCGGCCTGAATATCTGCAGTCATCGCTGCCGCCTCTCGCTCGCTGACAGGCGCAACTCGGAACGAAGTATCGTTGAATATTTGGACGAAAATTCCGCCCAACCCGAACATTAGCAGCTGGCCGAACTGTGGATCTCGTGTCGACCCGATGATCGTCTCGGTGCGTTCGTCGGGTTCGACGACTGCTTCGACCCGAATGCCGAGAATCGTTGCCTCGGAATCGTAGCTTGTTGCCCGATCCATCAGTGTCCGATAGGTGTCGGCGACGCTCTCGGTCGAGACGCCGACTTCGACACCCCCGATATCTGATTTGTGGATGATGTCTGGGCTCACGATTTTCATCGCAACCGATCCCTCGATTTGTTCGGCGACTGCCTCGGCGGCTGCTGAATTGTCGACGATATCGCCCGCTGGTGTGGGGATTCCGTAGGCTTCCAGAATCTCGATGGCCTCAGTGCCCAGATGGTCGACATCGCGTTCGACTGTTTCGGCCAGTATCTCTCGGGCTCGCTCACGGTCGACATCGAATTCGGTCGGTGATTCGTACTCTCGGTCGATGATGGTACCGTACTCGGCGAGCGCTTCGAGACTCCCAACAGCCCGTGAGGGATCGAAATAGTTCGGAATCCCGTAGGGGTCGAGTGTTTTGGCAGCCCGGTCAGCGGCTTCGCCGCCCATCAGACAGGCAGCGACTGGCTTTCCGTACTCGGCCTGTAGCGTGCCGATAATCTCAGCTAACTCCTCGAAGTCGTAGAGTGCTGTCGGTACCGAGAGGATGACGGCACTGCCGACCGAGTCGTCGGCCAAGACAGTATCTAGCGACGCTCGAAACCGGTCGAGATCTGCATCGCCAATAATATCTAGCGGGTTGGTGATATCGGCTTCGTCGGGCAGAATATCGGTGAGTTCGGTTCGCATCTCGGTACTGAAATCCGCGAGCTCCAGCTGTGAGTCAGCAATCGCATCCGTCGTCAGGACGCCCGGTCCGCCACCGTTCGTCACGACCGCAACGTCGTTCCGATCGAGGCGTGGCTGGCCAGCAAGCACCTGCCCGTAGTCGAAGATCTCCTGGATCGTCAACGCCCGAAGTACCCCTGCCTGCTCGAAACCTGCCTGGTAGGCTTCATCACTGCCAGCCATCGAGCCAGTGTGTGATTTCGCGGCCGCGGCTCCGGCTTCCGTTCGGCCGGATTTAATCACGACAATCGGCGTGTCGTCTGTCACCTCGCGGGCTGCCTCGATGAACTGCGTGCCATCGTCGACCTCTTCGATATAGACGAGGATGACATCGGTATTCGGATCGTCATCCCACTGCCGAATGAACTCTGTCTGGTCGAGAACCGCCTCGTTGCCCAGTGAGACGATATTGTTGAAGCCAATGTCGTGCTGGACCGCCCAGCCAATGACTGCTGCGATGAACGCACCGGACTGGCTTATCAGTGACAGCGATCCCGCAGGTGGGTAGCCGTCGAGAAACGTGGCATCCAATCCAGTCGACGTGCTGATGATCCCGACTGAGTTCGGGCCAACCAGATTCAGGTCGTAGTCGTCGGCAACCGCAATCAGCTCTGTTTCTCGCTTTGTGCCCTCCTCGTCAGTTTCGCTGAATCCCGCTGTGATGACGACGACGTTGTCGATCCCGTGTTCACCGACTTGCTGAACAGTCTCAACAGCGACTGTAGCGGGAACGGCCACGATCGCGAGGTCGACCGTGGTTGGATCGGGAACCGAGCCGATGTCGGAATAACACTCCATTCCAAGCACATCGCTTCGGTTTGGATTCACCGGAATCAACTCGCCGTCGAACTTCGAGAGATTCTCGATGAGGGCCCGCCCAACCGATTCCTCTCGCTCGGTTGCGCCGATGACTGCGATTCGATCCGGATCGAGGAGTCCAAGGCGAGTCGTTGTGGCATCCATGGCAACGCAATCGGTCGACCAGTGATTAAGCTCACTGGCCATTCGGCTCGGTGAGTGACTCGCTCCGAACGCAGTAGCAACATCACTCGTTTTGGCCGATACGCTGATTCTATAGTGGTACCAAATGTATATGATTGGACGGTAGTGGTTTGCTTCTTGTCACCAAACTCAGTCTCGAAGCGGCACTCGGAACGCCGAAACAATACCATGTACGATACAGTTCTTGTTCCAACAGATGGAAGCGATGCTGCGAACAAAGCCGTCGAGCAAGGGGCCGTTCTCGCCAAACGGTTCGATGCGTCTCTCCACGTGATTCATGTTGTCGAATACGAAACCTATCCGACAGCGGTCGCATCCGAGCTATCGACTACGCTCGCCGAGCAGGGCCAGAAAATCCTCAGTTCGGTTGCTGATCGGCCAGATATACAGGAGGTCGACCTCACGACGGAACTGAGAGAAACCGACACACCGGTTCATCAGGAACTCATCAACTACGCCACCGAACACAACACCGACCTCATCGTGATGGGGACCCATGGACGGACTGGACTCAACCGTCTCATTCTCGGCAGCGTCGCCGAGCGAACCCTTCGTGTCTCCCCGATGCCGGTTCTCACAGTTCACGGAGAGACAGCTGTCACTGACGTATTCGAGACGATACTCGTACCGACCGATGGGAGTGAGACAGCCACCGTGGCAGCGACGCACGCGATACAGATCGCAGAACTGACTGATGCAACCCTCCACATCGTTCACGTTGCCGACCTCACCCCGATCTTGTGGGGGTCTGGGAGTGGCTCCGTGCTTGACTCACTGGAAGCGGCCGGCCAACAGGCAGTCGATAACCTGATACAACAGGCTACTGATGCGGACATCCGGTCAGTTGAGGCGTCGATCCTCAGTGGGGCTCCCTCCCGAGCACTTACTGACTACGCTACTGATCGCAACGTCGACCTCATCGTGATGGGCACGCATGGTCGAAGCGGTCTCGATAGATTTCTGATCGGGAGTGTAACCGAGAAAGTCGTTCGTCTCGCCGAGATGCCAGTGCTTTCGGTATCGCCCAAAACGACGGCGTAGTGGAGGCGAGAGGAGACAGAGAACTACTCGCTGCAATCGACAGCATATGATCCTGAATACATCCAGTGTCACAACTCACGTTCACCGGCGTCGATATCGGACTCGTCGAACCAAATGACGGCCTCGACGACTGGATCTAGCCTGTGTATCTGTGCTGAATCGGCAAGTAAACCGAAGATGCCCACAAACAACAGCTATGGCCGTGTGGGCGTACGTTATCAACGACAAGACACCTTATCATGTCCAACTCCCAGTACGGCACAGCGATGACCGATGAGGAGATCGCATCGTTTCTCCACGATCAGGGCACTGGCGTGCTTTCACTTGCCCAAGAAGGGGCTGCCTACGGGATTCCGGTCTCCTTTGGATACGAGCCAACACGAGACCGCTGTCTGCTTGATCTCGGCTTCGTCCCCCAGAGCAAGAAGCGATCCTTCCTCGATACGACTGAAACCGGATGTTTGACGGTCTACGAGGTGAGTACACCGACCGACTGGCAGAGCGTGATCCTCACCGGAACAGTGCGTCGACTCGGCGACCGCCTCGGCGGAGAGTCCGAGGAACGCTACTACGAGAACGCCAGCGATATCGCGATCTCGGTGTTCGACTATACACCCACGGAGATCGACCTCTACTGGTATAGCTTCGAGATCGGCACACAATCTGGCCGGTCGTCGGGTTAGAAACCCCAGAAGACGGTGATACCGACTGACGTAACCACCGCCAACAGCAGTTGCAGCGGCGCGCCGACACGAATGAAATCCGAAAACTCGTAGCCGCCATGGCTGTATACCATCAGATTCGTTTGATAGCCGACCGGTGTCATTAACGCGGTGCTCGCGGCAAAAGTGACGACCAACACGAACGAAAAGGGATCGGCCCCGAGTTCGTCAGCGAGGTCGACCGCAATCGGGATCATCAGGGCGGCACTGGCGAGGTTGGTTATAATGTTGGTCAACATCGTTGTCACCAAATAAAAACCCATGACGAAGACGACCAAGGGGACGTAGTCGACAACGACTGTGAGCTGGATTGCCAGTAGTTCGGCACCGCCAGTTTCTTCGAGAGCAATTCCAAGCGGGATGACTCCCGCTAAGAGGAAGATTACGTTCCAGTCGACGGCCCCATACACCTCTTGGGGTTTGACACAGCCCGAGAGTACCATGGCGACCATCCCGGCGAGTGCAGTGATAACGACAGGGAGGATGCCGAGAGCTGCAACACCGATCACACCGGCGATAATAGCCATGGCAACCGGGATCTTGGACCGTCGGTACTCCGGGGCAGCTATCTCCTCTGTGACGACGAAATTCGGGTCCTGTTGCAACTCCGCGACTGCGTGGGGCGACGCCTGAACGAGTAGTGTGTCGCCTCCCTGTAACACGACTTTCGAGAGCCGTTTCGTGAGGAGTTCGCCCCGTCGCCGTATCCCCAAAATAGTAGTATCGAAGTGTCGGTTGAACGTGAAGGCCGTCATCGATTCCCACGCCATTGGTGCCTCGGAGACAACGATCACCTCGGTGAGCAACCGCTCGTCATCGGTCGACGTTGTGACTGGTTCCCCGACGAGTTCGAGCCCCGGTATCGCACTGAGCTTGAACAGGCGGCGTCGGCTCGCTTGAAGTAGGAGCCGGTCTCCGGCACGGATCCGTTGGGATCCGATATCCTGATGGATGATTTTGCCGCGACGAAGGATCCGAATGACGTCGACGTCCCGCCCGATTAACGCGAGCACAGCACTGGCCTGCTTCCCCACGAACCGGGAGTCGTCGGGAATCCAGATCTCGGAGAGATACCGGCCCAGCTGGAATTTCTCGGTCGGGTCCGTCGACTCGGTTCGGTCGGGTATGAGTCGGTGGCCAACGGTAAGAAGGTAGAGAGCACCCGTAAGCAACACCAGAACTCCGAGGTGAGTGAACTCGAACATCGAGAAGGGTCGACCGATAAGTCGATCCGAGATATCGCTCGCCAGAATGTTCGAAGATGTTCCGATCAGCGTTAGCATCCCTCCGAGCATCGCTGCGTACGACAACGGCAACAGGAGTTTCGAGGCCGATGTGTCGGTCCGGTCGGCGATGTCGGTAACCATCGGGATCAACACTGCGACCACCGGCGTGTTGTTGATGATCCCGGCAGCCCCGCCGCCGAGGCCGATCGTTGCCGCCAGCTGTTTGCGCTCGTCGTCGCCTGCAACTTCGATCACCCGGTCGGCGAGTGTCCGAACGGCTCCCGTACGCTGGACGCCCTCGCTCAACACGTACATCGACAGCACGGTGATCGTCGCGGGGTTGGCGAACCCTGAGATCCCTACCTCAGGGGAGATCTGGGTCCACGATTCGAGAACCACCAACACGACGAGCACCGAGATAGCGGCCATATCGATCGGGATCGGTTCGAACACAAACAGTACCAGTGCGAGGGCAACGACGCCGAACACCACCAGTACATCCGGTTCAACCGACGCGAGGAGGCTCGTCAGGAGCAAGACCATACCGTTCGGTCGGCAGGAAAATTAAAAAAGCTCCCCAGCGTTCGCGTGTCTGTTCAACCCTTCAGACTTCCTCGCCGAGCGGCACACAGAACACGGGGACGGGCGTATGCCGCACGACGTTTCCGGTGACGCTTCCGAGGATCTTCTGGATACCCCTGAGCGACCGTGGGTTCCCATCACCACGAGGTCGACACTGTTTCAGTCGATGTACGACAGAACCACTCTCGTAGGTGGGCCGCTGGTCACAGTGCCGCTGACCGAGACACCAACCTCTCTCGCGTGGGTGCGGACCGTTTCGAGTGCATCCTGGCCATGCTGTTCGGTTGGGCGAGTGTGTCACTCGGCGTCGAATCCATCGGCAGTAGACTCGTATCGACATCGCCTGGTGTCGGCGGATGTTCCAGTGTCATGTCGACCACCGACAGGACGTGGAGGTCGGCGTCGATTGCTTTGCGCGAGACTGACCCCGCGTCTCGCGCAAGCGAGCGCGCCATGGCACCCATCTGTCGGGACCAGTAATGTCTCGATATCATGGCTAATGGCTGTTATGTAGACGTTCTACGTCCGGTTGAATATATCGAAGAAATCAGACAGTAACCGGATAGTTCGCCGAGCTACAGGCTTTTGGAACCCCGTGTGGAACAGGTGACTATGCGCGAAGCGTGGATCCAACTGTCGTGTCTCAACTGCGAGGAACTCTGGGAAGCGACTCCGACAGATCTCCCACCACCAACAGACGAGTTTCGGTGCCCATACTGCGGCAACAGCCAGAAGACGGCCGAGTTCATGCGAGCGGCCAGAGATTTGGAGATTCTCAAAGAGTTTCACACCTCCTAAGAATTTTTCAAGCATAAATACGTGGATAAATATTTGATACAAAATAATTATCCTGCCATCACGTTCTTGTTGGCTGTCGGCCCCAGGAGGAGACAGCCAGCTCAGAACGCTGCCCCGCCGCCGTCGACTGGGATGTCAATCACTGTGCAATCACTTGCTCTCATTCATCGGGTACAGATCGGTGCCGCTGTACTGCCTTTGTCATCCTCATGGGACTCTTTCTGAAACTACAAGTTCTGTATTTCGAGCGGTATCGAGTCACGATCTAGTTGACCAAAGCACGGTCTCGAGCCGACCGTCCGGGGTACGCCTATAGAAATTCGCCCAGAACGGTAATATAATGACAGAGTCGACACACGACATACCGGCCCAAGAGGTTCTCGATACCGCCGACTCCCGCCCCGATGGACTCTCAGACGAGGAGGTAGCTCAGCGACGCGCCGAGTACGGCGAAAACGATATCGTTCGGAGTTCTGGACGGTCGACACTCAGCATCGCTCTCGCACAGTTCGACAGCGTCCTGATCTGGGTGTTGGTGGCCGCCGCCGGACTCTCAGTGTGGGCGGGCCACACCGTCGATGCGGTCCTCATCGCGATCATCGTCGTGGCGAACGGTATCTTCGGGTTCGTCCAGGAGTACCGGGCCGAGCAGAGCCTCGAATCGCTGTGGGAGTTGGCCGCACCGACAGCCACTGTCCGCCGGGATGGGACAGACCGAACGGTCGACGCGACGGAACTCGTTCCCGGCGACGTGGTCGTTCTGCGGAGCGGTGACGTCGTCCCCGCTGATGGTCGCTTGCTTGAGACGAGCAATCTCGAAACCGACGAGGCAGCTCTGACAGGCGAGAGCACGCCCGTCTCGAAGTCAGTCGAGCCAGTCGACACCGACACACCGCTGGCCGAGCAGACGAACATGGTGTACAAGGGAACGACAGTCACCCGCGGGACGGCGACGGCGGTCATCACCCAGACAGGGATGGAGACGGCGGTCGGCGAGATCGCCCACGAACTCTCCTCGACCAAAGAAACGCAGACCCCGCTCCAAGAAGAACTCGACACGCTGGGTCGGAATCTCGGTGTTGGGATCGTCGTCCTTTCGATTCTGGTCGCACCAGTGCTGGTGATTCGGGGAACGGATGCGGTCCAGGCGTCGCTCACGGCAGTTTCGCTGGCGGTTGCTGCGGTTCCCGAAGGACTGCCAGCGGTGGTCACGCTGACGCTCGCAATTGGTGTACGGCAGATGTCGGCCGAAAACGCGCTGATCCGGCGGTTGCCTGCGGTAGAGGCACTCGGTTCTGTCGACGTGATCTGTACAGACAAAACAGGGACTCTCACGCGGGGACAGATGACCGTCAGCAGACTCTGGGTGAACGATACCGTCATCGATGTCGAGACCGACCACGATCACGATGGGAGCGATACGGTGGAATCCGACCCAGAACCCCTGTCGGAGCGAAACGAACTCCTTGCACACATTGGGGTGCTGTGTAACGATTCGACGCTCGAAGACGGTGATCCGACCGAGCAGGCACTGCTCGAACTGGCCGACAGCCGTGGCATCGATATCCAATCCCTCAGAGACGAACAGCCGCGAACCGGCGAGGTACCGTTTTCGTCCGATCGGAAGTGGATGGGAACGATGCACGGCGATATCGGCTACGTCAAGGGGGCACCGGAAGTCCTCATCGAGAACTGTGATCGGATACTGACTGCCGAGGGACCGGAGCCACTCACAGCCGACGCCCGCGAACGGATCGAGGCAATGGTCCGAACCTTCGCCAACGACGCCCTTCGGGTGCTGGCGATGGCCTACCGCGAGGAGCCAGCCGATGTCGACGATCTCAATGACGGCCTCGTTTTCGTTGGGTTGACCGGGATGATCGACCCACCGCGAGAGGGAGTCGACGAGGCGATTGCGGCGACGACACGCGCGGGAATCGCCGCCAAAATGGTAACCGGTGACAACGTCCGAACCGCACGTGCAATCGCCGCCTCGGTCGGGATCGAGACCGAGGTGCTTGCAGGTCGCGAGATAGCACAGATGGATGACGAGACGCTTCGGGGGCGCGTCGAGTCGGTTGATGTCTTCGCGCGAACATCGCCAGAACACAAGGTGCGGATCCTGGAGGCGCTCCAGTCGTGGGACCACAATGTGGCAATGACCGGCGACGGCGTCAACGACGCCCCGTCACTGAAAAATGCGGACGTCGGTGTCGCAATGGGGGTTCGCGGGACGGATGTCGCAAAACAGGCCGCCGATATCGTTCTGCTGGACGACAACTATTCGACGATAGAGCGGGCCGTCGAGCGCGGGCGGGCGATATTCGATAACATCTGGAAGTTCGTCGCCTACCTCCTCAGTGCGAATGTTGCGGAGGTTGCAATTGTCTTCATTGCCTCACTCTATGGCTATCTCATCTTGCCTGCGGTCCAGTTGCTGTGGATCAACCTGTTGACCGACGGGCTCCCCGCACTGGCGCTGGGCGTCGACCCCCAGAGCGGTGCGGTGATGGATCGGCCACCACGTGAATCGGAGCAGGGAATTATCGGTCGACAGATGCTCGGCCTAATCGGTGGGATGGGAGCGGTGACAACGAGTGCACTGCTGGTACTAATGGCGGTCACGCTTGGGGGTGCTCCCGAGACCACTCCGTATGCGATGACGATGGTGTTTACGAGCTTCGTCTTTCTTGAGTTCGTCGGCCTCTACGTCATTCGCTGGCTGCGGGAGACGCCGACGCTATCGAACCCGTGGCTGCAGGCTGCCGTTGCGGTCTCGATTGTGCTCCAGTTTGCAGTGCTGTACACGCCGCTCAATCGGTACTTCGGGACCGTTCCCCTCGATCTGGTCGACTGGGTGATAATCAGCATGGTGCTTGGTCTCTGTTTGCCAGCATACACTGCGGTCGCTGTGTTGGTTTCCCGATTTGATCAGTGAGATAATCCGAAGGCTCACTGCCCACCGATATTTCTTCGAGGCCAGTACCTATCGCACACTAGCGGTAGTTTGAGACACGCAGATGAGGACTACTCAAAAACGACAAAGAATGGCCACTGGGCGTAATCACTGGTCAAGCGGCTAGCGGTCTATGCTTCCTGTTCGTGTCGTCGACAGATCAACTTCTGTTACTGGCGGCTTTTCGTGACAAAAAATTGGTAACCAAGGCCAGTAAAATATATCCTGTATGCATGACCCACTTATTGACTCTCTTTTACTTCGTCTCTTTGTCGCGTTTGGGATTGGGGCCCTTATTGGTCTCGAGCGAGAACATGCCGAATCCGGTGGCATATTCGCCGGGAGTCGCACGTTTCCACTGTTTGCAGTGATTGGTGCAATCGTCCAAGCGTTTTTTCCTGCACTGCTGCCTGTAGCACTTGTTGCCCTTAGTATTCCACTGACTGTCGCATACACCGCAAGAGCCGTAACCAGAGGTGATATCGGACTGACGACACTTGTGGCTGGCCTCCTCACGTTCCTCCTTGGTGCATTGACTGTTCACTCCGAACAAGGGGCTCTCTTCGCGATAATCATTGGCGGTGTCGTCACCGTTTTGTTGTCTTCGAAGACAGCCATTCACCAGTTTATCGATCAGGTCGACGAGAGTGAACGCCGTGCCTCACTCAAATTCATTCTTGTGGTGTTTGTGGTTCTGCCCCTCTTGCCCGACGATGACCTTGCGATCCTGTATGGACTCAACCCCCGGTTCATCTGGCTCATGGTGGTGTTTGTCACAGGGCTTAGTTTCGGTGCCTACATTTTAACCCGGAGTATCGGGGCCAAGCGAGGGATCGCTTTGACTGGTATTTTGGGTGGCTTCGTCTCCTCGACGGCAACGACGGTCTCGATGGCTGAACGAACGAGCGAAGCTCCCGGCATCTATCAGATCAGTTCATTCTCAATCATCGTTGCATCCATCGTCATGTTCCCACGAGCTCTCGTCGAGGTCGCAGTTGTCAACCCATCACTGCTCTCGGCTGTTGTCGTCCCACTCGGTGCGATGACTATCGCAGGCAGTCTCATTGCAGGCGTGGCCTACTGGGACTCAACGAGCCAGACGGATATCGAGACGGACCTAAAAAACCCGTTTCGACTCCAACCGGCGCTTTTTTTCGGAGCCGTCTTTGCCGCGGTCCTTCTCGGATCCGAACTGGCTAACACATGGTTCGGTGAATCCGGTATTTACGCGACGGCGTTTTTCTCCGGTCTCGCGGACGTCGACGCGATCACCCTCACATTGAGCCGGCTCGCAGCCGAGGGGGCGATCTCTCCGGAGGTCGCGACAACCGGTATCGTCATCGGTGCGATTGCAAACACGCTTACAAAAGCTGGTCTGGCGTGGCTCATTGGTACCCAGCAACTCGGTCGACGGGTAACTGTGGCCCTCGGTATTGTCTCTGTTATTGGTCTCAGTATCGTGCTACTGTGATTTCTGAGAACGGTGCCATCTGTTGAGTCGAAATCGGATACTGACTCGCTATCGACCTCGTGGTTACAGCTACTGTAAACTACCCCACCCTACTCCCTCGGTGCTACGCACCTCGGTCCTTGAGGGTGTTACCAGAACGTTACACGTTCTGGTGCCTGCCGGACGTAGTCCGGCAATGTCGTCAGAGCGAAGCTCTGACTGCTAACCAGAACCGAAGGTTCTGGTGATGGGGCTTTGATGTGGACTCCCGGCGATCAGTCGCCAGCAATAGGCTGGTAACTCTCGCCATTCACTATCCCACCATTCACACGCACGTCTACTGGTGCGTCTCCGCCCGTCGACGTGGGCGACGAACGGAGTCTGTGATGCTCTTTTCGAGCGTACCGTATCCCGACATTCTTTGCGGCGTTGTAATCTGCGTTCACCTCATACCCGCATTTCAAGCAACAGAACTGTTCTCCGTCGCGGTTATCCTCATGTGTGAACCCACAGTCTGTCCGTGAACAGCGTTGTGACGTGTGGTTTGGGTCGATCTGTTCGACCAACACACCCTGTTCTGGTGCTTTATATCCGACATACTCGACCAACCGACGAAACGCCCAGATGTGATGCCATTTCGCCTGTGGCAGTCGGTCACGAATATCGGTCAGATCCTCGAACACGATCACGTCACACTCATGTTCAACGGCTTCTGTGACGATCTCGTTAGCGACTGTGTGAAGATACTGTTTCCGCCATGCTACTTCACGCTTACCGAGGCGAAGCAGAGCGTTGTGAGCGGCCTGCGTTCCGCGTCGTTGCATCTCCCCACGCCGTTTTTCAAACTCACGACACCAGTGGTCGTAGTCGTCGCCGTTCCAGAATCGTCCAGTGGATGCAACGGCAAGACTGTTCACACCGAGGTCGATACCGAGGACTGTCTGGTTCCCGGCATCTTCCGAAACCTCAGTGTCTTTGTCACCGTTCTTTTCAGTGTCGTACTTCCGCGTGGTGATGTGGAAATAAAACTCGTCGGTTGTGTTGTCGTATTGCAGTGTGCTTGCACGGAACTCAAAGTCATCAGACAACACGTACTGTTCGTATGGTGTTGGACTGTCCGAAGGGAGTTCAAAGTCGCACTCAACACGTCCGTTGACGGTTGAGAGTGAGACGTTATTTCGATAGAACGTTGCGCTCCGCTTATCATAGACCATACTCCATGAGGTAAATTCCGGTTGGCTCACACGCTTGCCTTGTTTCCAGCGTTCGACACAGCCTCTGACGGCTTGCACAGCTCGACGGATCGCTTCTTGAACAAGGTTTGCGGTGAGGTCGATTTCTGCGCGGAGATCGTCATACAGTGCGTCCCGTGCGGTACTATTGGCTGTGACGCACTGTTTGTAGTCGGTGTTATCCCAACAGAACTCTGCGGCACGGTTTGCACAGTAGAGAAACTGCTGGGCAGATTCATGGAAGTCTTCGCGCCGCTCGTCAGGAACATCAAGTTTGACGGGTGCGGTGCGTCGAACTTCCATATTTCAGATTATACACTAACGATTCTTATACTTTGGGAGTCAGGTAGCTATCGCATAGTGGTTGTGTCATGCCATGTCGGTTTCCTCTCCGGCCTACTCGCTCACTCCGTTCACTCCTTGAGGCCGGAGGCTCCACCTTGTATTATGCTGAATACGGACCAACTCAACAACCACGATGAATGTAAACAGGAGTGACTGCGCACGGAGGAGCGACCCCGTGCGGTCGAGAGCGTAAAAAAAGACACTCAAACCAGTCACGGCTAACAGGACTGCAATCGTCAGTATCGACACGAGAACGCGGGTGTTGATTACCCCTTCGTCCGTAGGCCGCGGAGGGCGATCCATGAGTCCATCTGCGTGTGGGTCTGCTCCCAGTGCGAGGGCGGGAAGTGTATCTGCAACGAGGTTGATCCAGAGAATCAGGATTGGCGTCAAAATCAACGCCTGCGATGTCCCCGAGAACTGCGCTGGAAAGAGCAGGCTTCCGAGCAACACTCCCAAAAACACTACTAGTACCTCGCCGGTGTTAGTCGAGACAAGATAGTTGACGAACTTGCGCACGTTCTCGAAGATGCCTCGTCCCTCTTCGACGGCGTCACGAATCGTCGCGAAGTTGTCGTCCTGTAGGATCATATCCGAGGCCTGTCGAGCGACGTCGGTGCCGCGCTGTCCCATCGCAACCCCAACATCTGCCTGTGTAAGGGCTGGTGCATCGTTGACGCCGTCGCCCGTCATCACCACCGTATGGTCATTTTCTTGGAGCGCATTCAGAATGCGAACCTTGTGCTCTGGCTCCACCCGGGCAAACACGTCGACATCCTCGATCGTTCGCCCCAGTTCGTCGTCGGATTGATCGGTGACGTCACCACCTGTGCGGGCACCATCGGGGTCAAGCCCGATCTGCTCGCCGACGGCTTGGGCGGTCGTGAGATTATCTCCTGTCGCCAACACAGTCCGAATGCCGGCCGATCGACAGTCGGCGATTGCCTCGTCGACCTCCTCACGGGGTGGATCAAGCATCCCCTGTAATCCGAGAAACACCATCTCGTCTTCGATCTGATCCACAGTAGCCGATGGATTCTCGACGGGCTTCGAAGCGAATCCCAGCACCCGAAGCGCGTCAGCTGCAAACGACTGTGTGTGGTCGAGAATCTCCTGTCGCTTTTCGTCAGTGAGTTCAGCTACCTCGCCATTTTCGAGGACGGAGTCACACCGTTCGAGGACGGTTTCGGGTGCTCCCTTCATATAGGCCGTCGGCTCTGCTTCTTCGACGATTACGGTCATCCGCTTTCGCTCCGAAGAAAACTGGATCTCCCGAATCCGTTCTCCGGCCGAGACCATATCCGCACCCTCCGCTACCTGCTGGAGCGCGATCTCGGTCGGATCACCGCGATACTCGCCGTCATCCGTTCGATCGACGTTGTTGCAAAGCAAACCAGAGTACAACAGTGAGGCAACTTGTGGACCATATCTGTGATTACCATTCGCAGCAACCCGCTGGCGGTCGACGTCACCGGTCACTGATTTCGGGTTCGCTTCTGAGAGGTCGACGACAGTGCCTGAGGCGTAGAGCCGTGTCACCGTCATCCGGTTTTCGGTCACCGTCCCCGTCTTGTCGGTGACGATAACGTCGACCGAACCCAGGCTTTCGACGACCGGAAGCCGTCTGACCAGTGCATTCCGGTCGACCATCTCTCGTGCGCCCAGCGCCAGCGTGAACGTCACGACTGCAGGGAGCCCCTCGGGGACGCCTGCAACGGCGAGGGTGATGCCAACGAGGAGAATCGCGGTCGGCTCTGTCGCGGTGAACAGAAATTCAGTCGATCACATCGGGTTAGATGGAGTGTCTGTTTGGAAGTAGTGTGAAACAAACCCAAACAGACAATCAGATCGAAGAAGAGCATCTGCTTAATTTTGTCGTCAACACTCTCGACGAGGAACTT
>NZ_JAQFWV010000066.1:0-17195 GCF_056175805.1 Halohasta sp. A2
ACACTGTCGTATTGTTGACCGCTTCGACTTCATATCGACAGAAGGCGTCCAATTGCATACAACTTTCACGGAAACTGGACGGAGAAAGCACCGAGAGTGCGATTAATTAGCGGCGCAACGAGGCAACTGCTCATGTTCGTCGACGGTATGAACCCGAAGCTCACCCGTTCCATTGGCTACTGACCAGTAGTCGTTATCGGTGATTCGTAGTTCGCCAACTGGAGAGACACACCTCGACCCACAGTCGGGACACTCTGATCCGTGCGGTCCTGCACCAATGTAGGTGTATTCAGCTCCACACTGCAGACAGTCAAGTGGTATGATTGTCATAAGATGATATGATTGGGTAAACAGAACAGCAAGGCACCAATGGTCGCTGTTCAGTTCTGGATATGTATTGGATTAGCCGAGACTGCCTTCCATCTCGAGTTCGACCAGGCGATTGAGTTCAACTGCGTACTCGATAGGCAGTTCCTCTGTTAAGGGTTCGATGAACCCAGAGACGATCATCTGTTTGGCGTCGTCGTCATCTAGGCCGCGGTTCTGCAGATAGAAGATATCCTCGTCACCGATCTTGCCGACAGTGGCCTCGTGAGCGACGTCGACCTGTGATTCGTTGATCTCCATGTACGGCATGGTATCCGACGTGGAGTCGTTATCGAACATCAGCGCGTCACACTCGACGGCCGTCGAGGAATTCTCGGCACCGTCGGCGATGTGGACGAGCCCACGGTAGTTTGTTCGGCCGCCGTCTTTCGAAATCGACTTGGACTCGACAGTCGACTTCGTCTCAGGAGCGTTGTGGTAGACTTTCGCCCCGGTGTCGATGTTCTGACCCTCGCCTGCGAACGCGATGGTGATGTGGTTGTCGGAGGCACCACGGCCTTTCAGAATCGTCGACGGATACAGCATGGTGGCTTTCGAGCCCATCGAGCCCGAAATCCACTCCATGCGCCCGTTCTTTTCGGCGATTGCTCGCTTCGTGTTGAGGTTGTAGGTACTCTTCGACCAGTTCTGAACCGTCGAGTACTGAACGTGGGCGTTCTCTTTGACGAACACTTCAACACCGCCTGCGTGGAGGTTGAACGCCGAGTATTTGGGTGCCGAACAGCCCTCGATATAATGGACTTCCGATCCTTTCTCAGCGATAATCATTGTGTGTTCGAACTGGCCCATTCCTTCCGAGTTCATTCGGAAGTACGCCTGAATCGGCATCTCGACGTGGGTATCCTCAGGCACGTACACAAAGGAGCCGCCGGACCATATCGCACCGTGGAGCGCTGCGAACTTGTTGTCGCTCGGTGGAACCGCCTTCGTCATGAAGTACTCTTTGACGATCTCCTCGTGCTCCTGGACGGCTTTGTCCATGTCACAGAAGATCACGCCTTTTTCTTCCCACTGTTCCTGCATGTTCTGGTAGACAATCTCGGATTCATACTGCGCACCGACCCCTGAGAGCGCGTTCTTTTCGGCTTCTGGGATACCGAGCTTGTCAAAGGTATCCTTGATATCCTTGGGTAGGTCCGTCCAGTCGTCGACGCCGCCACGCGCATCGATATCCGGGCGGATGTACGGGACGATCTCGTTGACATCAACCTCTGAAAGATCGGGGCCGTTCGGCCAGTCAGTTGGCATCGGCATATTCTGGAAGTGCTCCAGCGCGCGGAGTCGGCGCTGCAACATCCACTCTGGCTCGTCCTTATCCTCGGAAATAACGCGAATCGTCTCCTCTGTTAGTCCCTTCTCCGTTTTGAACGCAGAGGCTTCCTCCTTTTTGAACTCGAATCGAGCTTCGGTGTCCGTCTCCTGCAGCCTTTCGTTTGAGCTCATCAGTTGCTGTTTGATTCATAACAATAAATATATGTGGGCAGCGAACGCCTTTTAGTAATCAGTAATAGTTTCTTCGTAGATTATTAGAAACTATTTGTAGTCACAAAACTTATTTTGAATGGGTGAAGATACCACAGTGAACAGAGACGATTTGAGAGTTATACAGCTAACCACAAGATCAGACAATGGCGAACGAACAGCTAAACACAACCAGAATGTCGGGGTCAAATGATGTCTCTCGGTTCGATCGATCACACAAGGCTCTGAAACACAACGAGTGTCCAGAATGCTCTGGACAGCTCATACAAGATAGTGATACAGATGAAACGATCTGTTCGGACTGTGGACTAGTCGTTTCTAAACAGACGATCGACCGCGGGCCAGAGTGGCGAACGTTCAATTCCGATCAAGGAGAAAGTGCCTCTCGCGTTGGTATGCCGACCACACAACGGAGGCACGATAAAGGCCTAACCACAAGCATCGGATGGCGCGACAAGGACGCTCATGGAAACGCATTATCAGCACGTAAGCGACAAAAAATGAGCCGTCTTCGCACGTGGGACGAGCGATACCGGACGCAGGACTCGAAGGGTCGAAATTTGAAACGAGCGCTTGGAGAGATCGATCGTATGGCTTCGGCACTCGGCGTTCCTGACCCGAGTCGAGAGACTGCCAGTGTGATCTATCGACGGGCTCTAGATGAAGACCTACTGCCTGGTCGGTCAATAGAATCGGTAGCTACCTGCGCGTTGTATGCTGCGACTCGAACCAATGGAATCTCACGAACGATTGATGAACTCACAGAGGTGAGTCGTGTCGACAAATTGGATATTGAACGGACGTATCGATACATCTCTCGTGAGTTAGGCCTACAAATACCACCGTCACATCCGATGGAGTACGTTGGACGGTTCGCATCGCAACTCGACTGTACGAACGAGACGGAACACTATGCTCGCAAACTGATCGAAGAAGCTACAGAGAAAGGAGTACACAGTGGAAAGCATCCCGCTGGCATTGCAGCTGCTGCGCTCTACGCTGCTTCACGTCTTACTGGTGAATCGATCATCCAGCCCGACATCTCTAAAGTTGCTAATGTGAGCGAAGTCACAATCAGACTACGATATCGAGAAGTTCTAGAGGCTACAGAGCCTGATACATCCACTTAGCGAGTACGATACAAACAAAGAGACACCATGAAAATTGAATTTGACCGCGATACCTGCATTGGCATGTTCCAATGTGTCGACGAATGGGATGGCTTTGAGAAAGACCTCGACGCAGGGAAAGCCGACTTACTGAACAGCGAAGAAACTGACGACGATATTTTCGTCGCTGAGATACCCGACGGTGAAGAGTTTGACGCCCAGTACGCAGCTCGTGTCTGTCCTGTTGATGCGATTCGTGTGTACGACGATGACGGCGAGCAAATCGTATAATTGCGCCCATAATGAAATTTTTATGACTATCGAGGGCTGACTATCAGTATGGCTGAAAAACCAAATTTCACAGCGATCCTCACAGAAAGTGAGAGTTACAACGGTGAACAGGTCAAAGAGCTACCCGTTGTTGAGTACGAGTTTGTTGGCAGTATGTATATGTTTGAGTTAGCAAATGGCACCTCACTATCACTCGGCACCGGGATTGTCGACGCAGTGCAATCAATCGAAGAAGATTCGTCCTGATACGACGCACAGTTAGCACGTTCTGCAGTACCTGCTGATCGGATTCTCACGCAGTATATTCTGAGTGTCTTCTACGCGTGTCAGTATAATCACATTTACGTGGTGATTTCTAGACAACAAGAAATGAATTTTCACATCCATACTATTTAATCAGTTTGTGCAAAATCAATTACATAAAAACCTATTTTATCTTCAAAATCTAAAAATAGTATACAGAAATGATTACAATTTGTGCGTTATTGTCTATTATGGATTCTGCATACTGCAGTAAATCTCATGATAGGTTTGACTCGGGGAATAATATAACATGACGGACACAGTTACCACCGTCACAGCAGCACTTCCACTGGTGATCGCGGCAGTACTGCTTGTTGGAGCATTGTGGCCAGCTACCAAAGCGATGCCTGTCGCATGGCTCTCTGCGGTCGCTGTCGGTGTGTTCGTATGGAATATGCCGCTCAACTGGATTGCAGCGACATCAATGTGGGGTGTCATCCTTGCACTCGAAATCCTGTGGATTGTCTTTGGTGCGCTTGTGCTCCTCTACACCTTAGAACAGGCAGGTGCAATAGAGCGGATCACCGATGAATTCGAATCAATTAGTCAAGACCACCGCGTTCAGACGATCCTTGTTGGTTTCTTCCTGACAACGTTTCTTACCGGTGTTGCAGGCTTCGGCACGCCAGCAGCGATTGCTGCACCCCTGTTAGTTGGCCTCGGGTTTCCGCCATTGGCAGCCGTTGTCGCTGCACTCGTTGGCCATGCAATCGCCACCACGTTTGGAGCCGTAGGAGTTCCGATCCGACCCAGTGTCTCAGAGTCTATCGGCTCTGTCGACGGTGTTTCGGCTGCTGAAGCCGCAGCATTCGCCGCGGAGGTTTCCAGTCTTGCCGGATTGTACCATTTGCTACCAGGCGTGTTTGTTCCACTAGTCACTGTTTCGATGGTGGTGTACTTCTTCGGCGATACAAACGGCCGATCACTTGCTCCGATCAAACCGATCGTTCCGCTTGCTGTATTCGCTGGCTTTGCGTTTATTATCCCGTTTGTGGTAACCGCAGTGTTTGTCGGCCCAGAACTGCCCTCAGTAATCGCACCGATGATTGGTGGGTCGGTTACGGTTGCCCTGCTCAAGAAAGGGTGGTTACTACCTGCCACTGACTGGCAATTTCCTCAGTCAGAATTCTGGCCTGATGGGTGGTCTGGGGACGTCGACTTTGGCGTCAGTGAACTACCCCACCCTATCGCTCGCCTGACGGCTCACGCTTGAGGGTGTCGTCAGAACTCTCTGAGTTCTGACTGCTAACCAGAAGTCTGCGACTTCTGGTGATGGGGCTTCCTGCTTCCATGACGCACTTTGCAGATACCGAAACGGTGTCCGTAGGGAGTGTAGTCTCCACAGGCGTTGATTCGGAGCGTCCCGCTCCTAACCGCTTCTTGATACCGCGAGAAAGGATGTTCCACGCCGCGTTCGCGTCCCTGTCTGTCTCAAACCCACACGCCGGACACGAGTGTTCACGGACCCATAACGGCTTGTCGCTCGAAACGCCGCAGGATGCGCACTCTTTGGTCGTCCCTCTCGGATTGACCGCGACGAACTGCGTCCCTTCGCGGTCGCACTTGTATTCGAGCAGTCGTAGGAACATCCCCCACGCCGCTCCTGCGCGGTTCCGTGAGTTCCCCGGTAGCTCGACCAAGCCCTTCGCGTCGAGGTCTTCGACCGCTACGAAGTCGTACTCCCGAGCGTAGTAGTTCGAGAGCTTGTGGAGATAATCGCGACGCTTCCGTTTCAAATCGGCGTGACGTTCGGCCACGATTCGACGCTGTTTCTCCCAATTCGCAGACCCGTGTTCCTTCCGCGAGAGGTCGCGTTGTGCGTGTTCTAACCGCTCGCGCTCATCAGACAGGTCAAGGGATTCGACGGCGGTTCCGTCTGTGTCGTGGGTGTACTTGAGAATGCCTACGTCGATTCCCACGCATTTCTCAGGATTCTCGGGTTTCTCCGGTGGGTCTTCGGGCGTCTCAACTCCGAAGATGGCATACCACTCCCCGGTCGGTTCCTGCTTGACCGTGACAGTCTTGATTTCGGCGTCATCGGGGAGGTCGCGGTGGAAGGTGATGGGGATTTCACCGAGTTTCGAGAGCCACAGTCGAGTCTGACCGCTCGTGTTCTTGAGCTTGAAGCCGGATTGACTGTAGGTGAAACTGCGGTACTCGCTCGGTGCTTTCCAGTTGAGCGTCCCGACGCGGTAGCCGTTCTCTTTTCGCCCTCGGAGCGTTGAGAGGTTATCGTACAGCCGTTGTACGACCTTCTGAAGAACTTTCGAGTGAACTTGTTTCAGGTCGTTCCACCACTTCTTGAGGCTCGGCAGGAGTTTCTGTTCGCTGTATGCTGAGGTGTCGTCGGTGCGGTTGAGTCGGTGAAGGAAGTGGTTGTAGACCTGCCTACAGGTATCGACAGTCCACGCTAACTGTTCTGCGAGAGCGTCGGACGGTCGGAGTCGATACCTGTAGTTGTAGTTCATCTACGACCGTTCTTCAATAAGTTCGTCAAGTTTCCCGCGAACGAACGACGAGAGATTGAGGTGGTTTTCTTCGACCCACTCGGCTTGGTCTTCACGGATGGTGATGTTCTTCCGCCTCATTACATACGCATTATGCGTATTTATGCGTATAGTTGTTGCGATTTCGTGGGGCTGTGAGACTGCTACCGAGAAGTGCGTGAGAACTGTGCGGCACTGTATCTCCTCCCTACTCGCTCTCTTCGGTCGCTCCTTGAGGAAGGGGCCTTAGTGCCTCAATTCGGGTAAACGTCGGTGCAGTGTCCCCAGTAGATACCTTACACGCTTAGTGGCTTTGTCGACTTCTAATGGTGTCGGTACGGGATGACACCTAGTCATACTCTTGGAAACTCAGAGGTCAGTAGGTGATTGTATCTGCGGCATATGATTACTCATTATATTTTACTAGAACTCCTACTTTTATTTTTGTTATGATACTATCCAAATGAATTATTATTGAGAAAGGCTTGACAACATTCGATGGCAGCTTCAATATGACGATCGGCAACCTCATCGCCCGTCTCGTCAGCCGATTCAAGTAGGTCTGCTACCTGCTGGACACGTTTGCGTCGGGTAGGACTGTCGAGACCCTCACTAGTAGCGTCACGGGCGACAGCTTCGGCTTCGCCGAGCCAGCGATTAGTCGCCGGCGGCACCGGTCTGTCAGCGGTTGCAGTCAGGTGGTCGGCCAATGCGTCGACGGCAGATCGTGGCTCGGCTGGAACGTCCATTTCGTCGGTCATAGCTGATGTATGTATGCCGCCCCGTAAGAGTCGACGGTTTATTGTGGCCAACGGCTGCTTGAGACGAATTCTATCTGTAGCTTATTTTTCACCGATTGACTACGATTTGTAAACAGAGTCATTAATGCAATCTGTAAGCATTACTTAGTCATCCATCAGTGGATTGTAGTGCGGAAGATGTGGGTGAGGTATGTGATACCCCAGTGCCATTAGACCATGTGCGAACAGAATGTAGCCGAGAGCGACGAAAGCGACACCAAGTAACCGGTGAAGCCGCTTTCGGTGGCTGACATCGACTGACTCAATCACCGTTCCGTACAGGAACACTGCCGGGATTGTTCCTATTCCCAGGGCCCCCAGTGCAATTGCTCCTGAAATTGGTGATCTAGTTGCAAATGTAAATAACTATGCCGGATACAACATTGGACAGGGTAACAACGCGTGGATTGCCCCAAGCGCAAAAATACTGGGACTATTCACAAGGCGGTGAATCCGTGCTCCAAGCCAGTTCGTTGCCCATCCGACACCAGGTACCTGTATTCCACCAGAGCCACCAAGGACGTACTTTGTTCCGGCGAAAATAATGACAAACCAATTATAATTCCGACGATACCGCGAACAATATCCGCGACTGCAGCAAGTTCATCACTAGTCACAAACAAAAGCGCACCGAGTGCCCCGAAGAGCGCACCCATCAGCGAGTATCAGGTTGCGCGTCCAAGATTGAACAACGCGTGCTGTCGAACCTCATACATCGTCAGGTGACTCCTCCGGATAGTTTGTGATGCACTTGTTGTGCCACCATCTGAACGCGGGTGCATCTACAGATGGCTGACCAGAACAATAAATGAAAACTGGCAATATTTTCAAAAACAAGATTATTAACACAAACGAAGCGATACTATATTGAACTAAATGACCTTTTCATTTAACACCACTTACAAAAATTTGGGCTCAAACCTCTATTCGAAAGTAACGCCGAAAAGTATCGATACTCCCGAGGTTTTAGTTCGTAATGACGAGCTATGTGTTGATCTAGGATTGGATACAGCGAATCTCACTGCCGAAATGCTGGCAGGTCAGGACCTTCTAGAAGAACCAATCGCTCAGGCATATGCAGGCCACCAGTATGGGAATTTTACCGTCTTGGGCGATGGAAGAGCGATGATACTCGGCGAACATGTACACGATGGCAAGAGATACGATATTCAACTGAAAGGGGCTGGTCGAACGCCGTACTCCGGAAGAGGCGATGGCAACGCAACTGTCAGCTCGATGCTCAGAGAGTATCTGTATTCATATGCGATGCAGAATCTAAACATCAAAACATCGAGAAGTCTGGCAGTCCTCGAGACCGACGAAGCAGTCAAACGACGACGGACAGAACCTGGAGCCGTCCTCGTTCGAGTGATGAACAGCCACATTCGATACGGGACCTTCCAGTATGTTGCAGGCCGAGCATCCGACGAACTACACCGATTCACTGACTATGTTATCGACAGGCACTACTCACAGCTAAATGCAAAGGATCGAAAATATCTGGACTTCTTCGATGCGGTCATGCAGTCGTCGATCGAGATGGTTGTTGACTGGCTGCGTGTCGGATTCATCCATGGCGTCATGAATACGGATAACATGAGTGTCAATGGAGAAACATTTGATTACGGACCCTGTGCCTTCATGAATTACTACGATGAGGAGACGGTCTTCAGCTCGATCGATAAGCACGGGCGATATGCATTCGGGAACCAGCGACCCATCTTGCGGTGGAATCTTGAGCGGTTCGCTGAGACACTCCAACCCCTGTGTGCACAATCTGTACTGACGTATGATGAACTCGTAGTTGGATAGCAGGTTTCTAATCGCAAGACAGCGTAGGGGTAGCTCAAAATTGTCATTTTGGAATGATGGACGTACGTCGGCTAATATTTTCTAAGGCGAGTTTCTATTGACCAATCGTAAATTTAGCCGGTATAAATACACGCTCAATATAGTGATATAAAAATAGAATCTAGTTATATATGATATCAGACACAAAATTCGACGATAGAGCGTCATAGACGGTCGTTTTTGAATGAAGGAACTGCTATCCAACTACATGAACTCGAAGTCAAACTAGACGAATTTGAGGATAGATTTGATGAGCAATACTACACGATGATGCGGAAGAAGCTGGGGATCATCTCAGATGACGGGGAAGAACTCGTCGATGAATTCCTGGAGTGGCTTCGCAAATCGAACGCAGACTATACCAACACGTTCCTTGAATTAGAGACGCCTGGTACGTTTGATGATCCAGTGTTTGCAACTACAGAATTCGAACAGCTTCGGAATAAATTGGCTGCTGTCGGCCTAGATGAGGAGTCGATGCAGGAAGCCAATCCGCGGTATATCCCCCGTAACTACCTGGTTGAAAAGGCGCTCGATGAGTATCTCGAAACTGGTGATCTATCCAAATTCAAGGGATTGTTGACCGTGTTGGAAGACCCCTATATATCGAAGGATATGGGTTCACAATTCCAGCAACCACCGCCTCGAGAATTTGATGCAGAGTATACAACGTACTGCAATACTTGAGCAGGTAGTGTCAAAACGAATACACTCATCGACTTTAGCTGTTGCAAGCGGTTCTATCTCGTCTATACTATCGCAAACTATCAGTATGGCTGGTGAACCGCCCCGGGGTCAAGCCCCGAGGCACTCGGCCTGCTCCGCCTGTAGATCCGTAGCTCCCCGAAGAGTATGAGTTTCTGCTCGGGTAGGAGTATTCTTCATTGCTCAGACTGGGACGCTATCGTCAGGTGAACGGCGGTCGCTGTCGACGAACTGCTGGGTATTACCGATTGAGAGTGCAGTATTCGTAAATGCAAGATATGCGTCTTGCATCTTGCACGCTAATTAGTACCAAGATCGCTGATCTGATTGTTGTTTCGCTCAGTTAGGGAAGAGCCATACTAGTAAACGCTGTCGGTGATTTACCGCGTCTATTGAAGCAGGAAATCGTCGTCGCTGACTGCATTTTTACTAAATACTACCTCAAAGAAACTAAATATTAATATTTTTAGGCTTTAGATTGATAACTGATCATGCTATCAATAGAGTCAGCAATACCGGTAACGATTCTGAGCGGCAGCCTCGGTGCAGGAAAAACGACTACACTGAACCACGTGCTGACGACTGATCAGGAGCTCAATGCTGCGGTCCTGGTCAACGATATGGGCGAGGTCAACGTCGACGCCGAACTCGTCGAGCAGGAATCCGAACTCTCGGGCGACGAGGAGATCATCGAGATGTCGAACGGCTGTATTTGTTGTCGGCTTCGTGGCGATATGCTTGACGAGGTGGGTCGGCTGGCCGAAGAGCGTGAATTCGACTACCTCGTCGTGGAGTCGTCGGGAATCAGCGAGCCGATCCCGGTCGCCCAGACGTTCGCCCGTGGCTTCGAGGACGCCGAGTTCGACCCGACTGGCGTCTACGAACTGGACACGATGGTAACCGTCCTTGACGCCCATAGCTTCTGGCAAGGGTTCGAGTCAGGACAAGCTCTCACTGACGACGCCGTGGCACCGCAGGATAACCGCGTCCCCGAGGAGGCACTCATGGACCAGATCGAGTTCTGTGACGTCCTCCTGCTCAACAAATGTGATCTGGTGCCCGAAGACGAACTCGACGAGATTGAAGCCGTTCTACGGACGCTCCAGCCACGAGCGAAGATCATCCGGACCGAACACGGTCGCGTCGACCCTGACGAAATCCTCGATACGGGCCGCTTCGATTTCGACCGGGCGAGTCAGTCGGCTGGATGGAAACGCGAGCTTCAGGAGGGCCACCATCACGAGGCCGCCGCCGAGGAACACGGCGTCGGCTCGTTCGTCTTCGAGGCTGACCGCCCGTTCCATCCTGAGCGAATCGCCACGTTGTTGGCCGATCTCCCGGACGAAATCATCCGGGCAAAGGGATTCTTCTGGTCGGCTGGCCGTGAGGACGTCGCTATGGGCGTCGATAAAGCGGGCCAATCGGTACGGGCAGGACCCAGCGGGACGTGGCTCGCCACCCTCCCAAAGGCCGAACAGGAGCGGTACTTCGCCGCCCGGCCCGGAATCAAAGAAGACTGGGACGACCAGTGGGGCGACCGGGGCATCCAACTGGTGTTCATTGGCCGTGGGCATGACGAAGACGCGCTTGTCGACCGGCTGGAGGACTGTTTGCTGTCGGACAAAGAGATGGACGCCGACTGGGAACACTATCCCGACCCGTTCGGTCCCGATGACCAACGCGAACTGGCACTGGCCGACGACTGATGGGCCTCGACAAACAGCGGCCAGTCACGGTCCTCAGCGGTGGCCTCGGTGCTGGCAAGACGACACTTGTTAATCATCTGTTGACCGAAGCTGGCGAACAGCACGACATTGCCGTTCTCGTCAACGATATCGGCGAGATCAATATCGACGCCGATCTCATCGAAAGCGGCTCCGAACTCTCGATGGAAGACGGTGTCACCGAACTCTCGAACGGGTGTATCTGCTGTGGCCTCCAAAGTGAGTTGGATCGAGAACTGATCCGGCTCGCCATGGAGCAGTCGTTCGACTATCTCGTGATCGAGCCCTCGGGAATTAGCGACCCGGTACCCATCGCCAAGCGGTTTGTCAGCCCCGCACGCGCATCGACGCTCTACGATCTCGATACGATCGCCACTGTCGTCGACGCCGCCCAGTTCCATCGCGTGTTCGTCGAGGGGGAGGCTGTGACAGCGACTGAGGACGGAACACGGTCGCTGTCGGAACTGCTGGCCGAACAGGTCGAGTTTTGTGACGTGGTGGTGCTCAACAAGTGTGATCTCGTTTCGGACGCCGAGCGATCGGCTGTGGAAGACGTTTTTGAAACGCTCCACCCCGGCGTCGACATCATCCGGACCACCGGCGGGGCCGTCGACCCCGAAAACGTCCTCGGGACGGGCAGGTTCGATGCGACCGAGGCGCAGGCTGCTGCCCGCTGGAAACAGGAACTGTCGAGCGACCACGAGCAGACGGACGCACATGGTCACGCTCACAAGGATACCGACGAGCACGACCACCGCCATCCACCCGAAGAGTTCGGCATCGACTCGTTCGTCTTCGAGCGTCAGCGGCCGTTCCACTCCGAACGGTTTGTGGAGTGGCTCAGATCGTTCCCTGAAGCCGTCATTCGGGCCAAGGGACACCTGTGGGTTGCTGGCCGCGAGCGGTACGCCCTCGATCTGAGCCAAGCCGGTCCTGAGATCCACGTCACGGTCAACGGCCGATGGGTGGCCAGTCTGCCGGAGGATCAACAGGAAACCTGCCGCGAGCGACGGCCGACGTTGAACTGGGACGCCGAGTGGGGTGACCGTGAAACAGCACTCGTATTCATCGGATCGGGGATGGACCATACAGCCATCACTGATGGCCTCACCGACTGCCTGGTCGACGATGAGGAATGGGACAGTGGCTGGGAAGCCGTCGAAAACCCTTTTCCTGGACATCGTGGCGAATCACAGCCGCCCACAGAACAACAACTCATCATTCAACGGCAGCACTAACGTTCAAAATTAGTTTCCGGTTTCGTAATAGTAGACGTGAAATAAAAATACACATCAAAATCATCCTCCGAAGTTGTAGGAGTTTGAGACTACAGTGGGTTTAAGTCTGATCGTCGTTCGTGTAGGGCGACACGGATTGATACCGAGTCGTCGGTCTGGTGACTGCCGCCGCGGATCGAAAACTGCCACGCCCAGTAGACGGCGCGATAACTCAATCAGCATCTCAGTAGATGTTCTGCAAAAAAATCGCTATTAATTATAGCTATAATATTCAACTATAGTTTATAGTCATACCATAATGGTGTTCTTGCACATGGAAGTGTAGCCATTGACTATAGCTGAACAGTATAGCTGTGATATATAGCTATATCATATGGTTTGGTTGTATAGCTACAATGTCTGACTTAGATTTATATTCATAGCTTCTCACTATCTCCTATAATGCTCACTTATGCACCCGTTTCAGAGGCGGGAGGGGTCGGAAAAACGACCACTGCAGCCACACTCGCAGCGAGTCACGCACGCGCGGGACATGATGTTCTCGTAATCGACATGGATACACAGAACGGCAGTCTCACCTATTTTTTCGGTCCTGATTACGACCGTGGAGATCCGAACGTCGACAATCTAGTCCGACATCTCGTCGGGCGTCCAAAAGGACAATTCCACGATCTAGCTATCGAGGTCGAAGAGGGAATTGACCTCATTCCATCACATAATATGCTTGAGGACCTCCACGAGTTCCTCCTAAATGAAAAAGATCAGGCTGAGAATTTCGGTGAGTCCTACAGTATGTACCATCAACTCCATCGAGTTCTCAGTGAGGCAAACGTTCGCGATAAGTACGACGTCGTCATCGTGGACTCTGCAGGCAAGGCAGGCCCAATTCTGTACAATGCATTAGTTGCAGTCCGGAACGTTGTCATTCCATTTGAGACAACTGCAAAGGGCCAAGAATCGATTGAAGGTCTCGACGATCTCGTTGACGGTCTAGAGGAAAGTATTGATATTGATGTCGGGGTGCTTGCAGTCCTCCCGATTGGATATAAAGACACACGTGATCAAAAAGAAATTCTGGCGGATCTTCGCGAGAGCGGATTCTCAGTCCCCGTAGTAATTGGCGAACGTGGGTCTCTGATGGAAGGGTGCTGGAAACAGCAGTGTAGCCCCTACAAATACGTTGAGGAGCATCGGAGCCGAAAGCGCGACTACGAAATCGAGACACTCGACCAATTTGACGAACTGGCTCGTCATCTAGAACGGGAAGCAGGGCTTGAAATTCCAGAGGTGACTGCATAATGGGACTCAAATCTGGTTCACGAGATGCCGGTCTTGACGACTCAGATAGCGACGCCGACCAGTCTACTGAGCAGGAACAAGATACGCTCCGGGCAGAGAACGACGAAGACGCCAATAAATCTGCATCCGAACTGGAGAACGAACACGAGAGTACACAGTCGTCGACACCCTCTGAAACAGAAAATCAGCGACCGACGATGGACTCAATCCCGTACAAATTACGGCGAGATAAGGTAAACGAAGGTCGCGAACAGGTCCCCTACTTCCTTCGTGAAGGTGTACTCGAAGCTGAGGACAAACTTCAGGATACGCTTGAAGAGATGCTCGGTGAAAAGGTGTACAAATCTGATTACCGGGAAGCTTCGATGGTCGTCGCACAGCGGAATCCTGAGCTCATTGCAGAGATTCTCCGTGAATGGGGCTATGATCTGGATGAAATCTAAATAACGCCTTCACATTTGCTTGGACTTTGGTCGGTGACAAATTGTTCGACGGCAACGGACCCTTTGGAGTGAGGAAGAACATCTGCGTAAGCAGCACTGATTGGGGTGAACTGAGGCTGTTTGATACCCGTCTTGAGCTATGCAAGTGTTTATACGGTGGAAAGGTCAAAATTAGGTTGACCAATGAGTCTTGATGAAGCGGTTGACGAAGCGCTCGCGACGTACAATATGTCGCGGAGCCAAGAGGCCGAAGAAACGGGCCGAACAGTCGCCACACTCCAAGACTAACGGCACTCCTTAGTCGAGGTTCCGAATCTTTTCAGCGAACTCTGTTTTCGATAGCCCTGGCGTTTCCTTCAGGTCTGGATACCCTGCACGTTCGACGGCCTCCTCAACGAACTCGATCCATAGCTCTTCGTGCTGCTCCGCATAGACGATTTTTGCCTCACTTGGGTACATATCCAGCTTGTATGCGGTCAAGTCGATTTCGACCGAGTGTTTCCGCTCAAGTGTTCTCGCGCCGAAGCGGTACAGATGCTTAAACAGGACATTCTTCCGACGAATGGTCAACAGCCGCTTCGATTCGTTGATGTACTCATTAACCCACTCCCGCCAGTCGTACGTCTCCGGATCGACTTCTATAGACGTTTCCGGCATGGAGAAGTTCGAATTCAGACGCCGGAGGTAGAACTGGATCAGTGCGACAGCCGTCCGGTGGTTGGCGTTCGGGTTCGACTGGACCGTGGGTCAACCAGTGAAACAACAAAAAGTCTGCTGACATTGCTACCAGCTGGCGTGCAAGATATAGAGGTTGAATGCAGCAAAAGTGCGGTCAAAAAGCCGAACGACTTAGATCGTTGCTCTTCGGTAGACCGGCGCTCATCGCTGATTTTCTCGTACAATCACGACGGAACATGGTGCCCGGCGTGCAACGGACTCGGCGACGCTCCCAAGCAATACCCTGACTGCTCCCGACCGACCCCTACTCCCCATAACGATGTGATCGATATCCTTCTCTTCGGCGTATCTTACGATCGTTTTCGCGGCGTGGCCTTCCTTCATTGCCGTTTCAATCTCCCGATCGTGTTTGCCCGCGATTTCGTCGGCCCGCGTGAGTATTTCTCTCCCTTTCTCGACGGCGAGTTCGTACACCGATTTGTTTGGGTCCTGTGGGAACTCCGTGACCTGAACGACGTGAAATGCGTGTATCTTCGCTTCCGGGAAGAGATCGAACGCTTCCCTGAGGGCCGCTTCAGATTCCGAAGATCCATCCAACGGAACTAAGATCCGTTTCATGACTCCTACATACGTAGCCGGCAGGCTTAATGGTACTTCTATGATAAATCTTCTGAAGCGTGGCAAAGTCAGGAATATTAGTTTGTTGGTCAGGGGCAAGACCAACTGCTGAACTTACGCTTGAACTCTTGCACTCGGACCTTGACGTGGAGGTCATAAACAACGGTTCACGGCGTTAGATCATTACCCTCTATTGACCGATCACAGCAATTTCGAAGTGACCGAATCGTAGAGCAAGATACGCGCGTTCTATGCAGCACTCGCTGAATTACCTTCCCGATTTCTATCAGAAAGCGCGTGACCGACTCAGAGGGTGAAGTCAGCACAGAGGCTATATTTGTTCCAGACCTGTTCCCCTGAATCACCTGCTCAGCGTGGGTCCGGAGTGACTACTCGATTTCTAACGGACCACTTCCGCCACCCTCCTGACCGTCGTTCTCGTCCCATTCGAGTTCGAACTCGATACTTCGTTCAGTCATGTTGCCAGCCGGGCCTTCGCGTTCAGCTTTGACTTCGAAGGTGGGTCGAGCAGGGGGATTCAGCGTTACAGACTCGGAACCTGCTTTCAGGGTGATAGCATCTCCACTGTCAAGATTATCCGCGACTTTCCGAAGGTACGATGCAATTTCTTCTCGACTCTGGTTGCTCTCTGATTTGAACAGGACTTCTTCAGGCATACAAGAGATAGTAAACAGCCTGCACCAATAAATGCGCCCGCCGTATTGAGTCGATAGGACTGGCCAGTGTGTTCACACCTGTTGGGCCATCCCCCATTCGTGATGTCTGTTACTGAAATCGCCACACACCCGAATGCTATTCAAATTCGCGCTTGAACACCACTGTAGAGCCGTATGGAACGTAATTGCGGCATCGGTATCCTGTGTCAAAAGCACAAGCCGGTGTTCAACGACATAGCCGAGCGTCTTCGGAGTGCAGGCTTTCAGGTTCGATTCTTCCATCCCCAATCATCCCTCTCACCAGAACAGATCGCCGACCTCTCGTTGATTGTTAACAAGAAGACACTCCCGAGTGCACTCCCAACTCTCAGGCATGCTCGACGGACGGGGACAGTGCTGTGGAATAATTTGCAGGCGTTGATTTTGTTCAGTTCACGGCTTGTCGGTCTTCGAGCGCTTTCGAAGATGGGATTTCTCACACCTGAAGTCACCTTCGAGAAACCTGATGGCGAGTACGTCGCTAAAGGCTACTACATCTGGAACGACGAACCCGAACTCAACGGCGAGGGAGATTTCTATCAGGAACTGATTCCGACGGAACCAGTCGATTACAAGTATTATGCCGTCAACGACGGGTCACAAATACACGTCGCGGGTCGGCGCGTCACCTCGAAGCTCTACGGTGAGAAACACTTCATCGGCCAGATAGAGACCAAGCCAGCACTTGCAGCGTCGCTCCGAGAACTTGTCGAACGATTCGACCTTCGGGGTGTCGGGGTTGACCTCGTCAGAGATAACGACGGCCAGTATTGGGCTGTCGATGTCAACCTCGCAGCTGGATACCGAGACACTGGACTAGAGCCTGCTCTCACCGACTCGATTATTGCGAGTCTGCCAAGTGAGTGAGAAGAACGAACCGCGACTTCTGGAGAGCATCAACCCTGCTGAATCATTGGCTGAAATTATAATCCATCTTAGAGCCTGTCTAAGAATTCCACACCACCCGACACCTGATATCGGCCGAAGACACCGCTGCACAAATTGACAAACCGATTCAGTAGTGTTGTCGAAAAGAAAATCGAGTTCAGCTACCTAGCGATCGCG
>NZ_JAQFWV010000067.1:0-17096 GCF_056175805.1 Halohasta sp. A2
ATACTGCTGGATCAGCCGCTGAGTCCTCACGAGCTAGATCTCGCAACTCCAGTACCTTCCACGCAATTACTGAGTACACGCCTAACAGTACATCCATGCGGTCCCACGTCTGGAGTTGCCGTTCTTCGATTTTACAACCTGTTTTCAGTGCTTTGTGCCAGTCTTCGATCCGCCAGCGAAGCCGGTACTGCTCAATGACCGTCAATGCCTGATCTATATTTCCAACCGATGCAGTGGTGAGTAGCACCCACTGCATCGGATCTTCATGCTCTCCAACTTCCTCAGCCCGTACAACGTTCACTGAAACGGAGTCTGGTTCATCAGCAGCAGTCTTTACCGGCACAAGATCACACGTCCCTGTTGCAATTGACAGCTCCGCAGTCCGTGCGTCTCGCCCACCAGCCTGTTGGATATTGATTGTCGTGCGACCTTCCTCGGGAAGGTCGCTACTCCAGTCGAAGAGTTTCCCATCTTCTCCAGTCGGTGTGCGTATATTCCTGTTGTACTGCGCACGCACGACAAAGCCAGCGTTGTCCATCTCATCGATTATTTCAGCGTACAACGAGAAGTCGTCTGCTGCGCGGTCGTGGACAAAGATTGACCGTACGTCTTCAGGAAGCCACGCTCTAGCACGTCTATCCCCACGAATCCACTTTGTGTGGCGCGTTTCAAGCGGAATCGGCTCATTGTTGCCGTTTGTATCGTATGTAGTCCCGGTTTCTCGGTCTTCGATCAGCGACTGCTGATCGATGACCCCCGTCATGTGGTGAGTCTGTGGGTCAATTCCAATTGTTGAGTGGACTTTGACGCCGTGGATCTCCATCTCAGCCGTACCGATATCGCCGAGGCCTTCTTTTGCTGGATGGTGGGGGAAGGTAAGCTCAGTTGTATCAGAGACGACGAGAAGCTCGTCCGTCTCTTGGATTCGTGACAGTTGTGCTTGCCTGTGGGAAGCGAGGATTTCGGATGCGTACACATGCTCATTATCGCAAAATCGGTATGTAGCCTTTGTTGAGGCGAGATCTTTGCAGGCGATGGGGATAGACTCGGCAGGTGAACTGCCGAGTTCATCCCCAATCTGAACCAACCGGTCGGTGAGTCGTGCGTCTCCAAACTCAGCGTGCCGAAATTCGGCTTGCACCTGGCTTGATATGTCCATTTCAGGGAATGAGTAATCACTACTGAAATCCATCGATCCCTGTTGCAGAGTGCTGTTCATGCTGATTTCAGTCCTTCAGCAGCGGGAATAGTATTTGTGGGTAAGAGACAGTCGTGTAGGCCGCAACCGTCTCGGGGTACTCGAAGTCGTGGCGGGTTCCGAACAGCATGATGGTTCGTGTGTTAGTTGTCATGGTGGTTCCCTCACAGTTTGAGAGACGCCCGTATCGGTCCTAAATACACCAGCATCTTCTCAGTAAATGGGAACAAGCTGATCGCTCGGCCGGTTTCAGTGTCAGATCCCTTACTTTCGCCGAACGAATGGCGTTTTATTCGGTGAGTCAAACGCTACAGTATGAACTGCGGACAGTGTCACTCCTCGCTCGACCGACCGGGTGACTACTGTCTGGTCTGCGAGACGGCCAACTGCGAGGCGGTCGTCGTCGACTTCGCTCGCGACGAAGCCACGCTCACGATGCTCGACGGCGAGGACATCCTGGGCGAGACGACGATTACGACCGTCCCCGAGCCAGTCGACGAGCACGACGACCGGGCGGCCGTGGTCGAACTCCGGAACTTCGCGGGACGGGTCGCCGACGAGATCCAGCGCAAACGCCCCGAAACTGTCTTCGCTGCGGGCGAGCGCGAGCCGCTGCGCGAAACACGCACACAACTCCACTACTCGTTTTATCGGGTTCCCGACGACGATCCGGTCCAGGCTGTGATCGACCGCCGGGGCTCGCGGGCGCTCGACGTCGTCGACATCCCGCCGCGCGAGAAGATCGGTGGCAGCCATTCGACGATTATCGGCGACCGCCGTGGTCGACGGGCCATCGGCATTGTCGCCGACCACCCGCATATAAAGAAAATCATCCCCGGCCCGATCGATGCCGGGGGGATCGGCTCGCAGAAAGGCCTGCGGGCGAAAGTGACGCGGGCCGATACGAACGGCAACGTCCGGATGCTGCTTCGGGATGGGTCGAGTGTGCAGGAAAACCGGCTGGTGACGACCGCGATGGACCTCGATACGGGCGAGCGCGTGCGGGCGGATCTCAACGAGGCGCTGGCCGACGAGGACCTCCAGTAGCCATCACTGCAAGCGACTCGCACGGTCGACCGGACTCAACAGCTTTTTACGCGTACTGGCAGTAGCAACTGCTACTATGGCCGACAACAAGGCACGATCGACCGGCAGCGCCGGTCGGTTCGGTGCACGGTACGGACGGGTGTCACGCAAGCGAGTCAAAGAGATCGAAGCCGACATGCAGAGCGCCACCGTCGACGGCGACAGCGTCAAGCGCGTCGGCACCGGTATCTGGGTCAACGAAGAAACGGGCGAGAAATTCGCCGGCGGTGCCTACAAGCCCGAGACGCCCGGCGGCCGGCAGGTTCGACGCTCGATCCGCGCCGCACTGGCCGACGACGAGTAACTCAGCCGATGAGCTACAAATGTTCCCGCTGTAAGCGCGACGTGACGCTCGACGAGTACGGCGGCGTCCGCTGTCCGTACTGCGGTCACCGCGTGCTGCTCAAAGAACGCGGCGGCGGCATCAAAGAAGTCTCCGTCCAGTAACTCGGTCGTGTCCCCGCACGTCCACACTGCGGTTCTTTCCTTCGAATACCCCTCCACTGAAGCCGCACGGCTCGTCGAACGAAGCATCGACCCCGAAGTCGACCAACTCGACGACGACCGATCGACGGTCGGTGTAAGCCGGACTGATAGCCGCGTTGCGGTCGACGTGGCGGCCGACGATCTCGTCGCCCTGCGAGCGGGGCTCAACAGCTGGCTTCGGTACGTCTCGGTCGCCGAGCAGATCGCTGGCTGTGAGTCAACGCGAATTTCCTAACGGTCGAAATCGATCTTCTGAGGCGCTGAAACGGCATAAACAGGGATCAATCGGAATTGCTGGGGTTTTTGCGTGTGGCGACCGACCCCGAACGTATGCAAGGAAACCTACCGCCGGAAGCACAAGAAAAACTCGAAACGCTGCAGGATCTCCAAGAGACCGCACAGAACGTTGCCCAGCAGAAACAGCAGACCGAAACCTCGCTCAGCGAGACCCAGACCGCGCTCGAAGCGCTCGAAGGTGTCGACGACGACTCCGTGATGTACCGCGAGGTCGGCGAACTGCTAATCGAAACCGACTACGAGTCGGCGGCCGAAGAGCTCGAATCAAAACACGAACGGCTCGAAGTCCGCGTTGAGCAGCTCACAAAACAGGAATCACGAGTCCAAGAGCGCTTCGAGAAGCTCCAAGAAGAGCTCCAAGAGATGCTCAGCGGTGCGGGCGGTCCGCAAGGGCCAGGCGGCGCAGGCGCCTAAATGAGTTCGGAGCCAACTGACCAGACGGTCGTCCAGACGGCCGCCGAGGCTGCCGAAGGCCTCGTCTTCGCTCGCTTCCAGTCGAGCGCGGTCAAAGACCTCGACATCACCGTCGGTTTTGATGATGGTATCCTGGATGTCGATGTCTATTTGAATACCGTCGACGACACCGACGAAGATCCGGAAGCGGTCGCCCACGAAGCAGTGGAGGCCGCCGAGGAAGCCGTCGACGAACTGTTTGCCTGATTCAGACCGACACCGTTTTTCACGGATTCGCGCGGTGTGCCGAATCCGTTTTTCGCACACAGATCAAAACCCCAACTACAGGCTGGTCGAAACATGGAAATCTAGAACGTGTAGCGAAAGTAAGCATATCTGTTGTGTCACACTTTCGCATACCTATATACCGCTCTCTACGTACATCACAGTATGACCCGCCGCGTGACGGTGTCGCTCGACGACGAGTCGACCGCGGCGCTCGAACTCCTGCTCGCAGAAACCGAAGAGGGCCAGAGCCAGACGGTTCGTCGGGCGCTCGAATTCTATGCGGCGAACTTCGAGGCCGCGACTGGCCAACCGAGCAATAACCTCGAACAGTACTACCGGATGCTCTCGTCGGGCGAACACGTGCTGCTCGACGTCGACTTCCTCCACGCTTTTCTCGATCACCTCTACGACGGGGGCGACCCGGACCCCGAGTTCGTCGCCGCCGCAGACCGGGTCTCGGAGTACCACGCCTGTGAGTACGCCCAGCGGTTCGACGAGGTCGGCGAGCTTCTCGAATGGCTCTCGTTCTGTGGGTTTTTGGACGTGCGCGAGGAGTCGACCGGTGTCTACCACATCGTCTTTCCCTCGCGGTCGATCCGGTGGTTCATGACGCGCTTTATCGAGCGCAGCACCGCTGACCTCCCGACCGAGATCGAGATCGAACAGGGATTTTCCAAGGTGATTATCACTGAAACGTCGACCGGTTCGTAACACGAGGTCGACCGATGCTCGCCCCGATCAATGAGAGGCCAAATTGGAGAAACAGTAGATCTGTGAGAAACACGCACAATAGTTCACACCAATTCACACGGTAGATCACGTACTGTGTGTTTTGTATTCGAAAATATGTGAAACACTCAACAACGGTTTTGTTACCCTGCGAGATCCTTGTGTGTAGATCACACTCATGAAACTGATTGACAGACTGAAATCGATCGGACCGGGAGCGCTGGTCGCGGCGGCGTTCGTCGGTCCAGGAACGGTAACGACCGCGAGCGTCATCGGCGCAGAGTACTCGTACCTCCTCGTCTGGACAATCGTCTTTTCGATCATCACGACGATGGTGCTCCAAGAGATGAGCGCGCGACTCGGACTCATCAGCCGTGAAGGCCTCGGCGAAGCACTCAGAAACGAGTTCTCGAATCCGGTTCTCAAGGCAATCACCGTGTTTCTGGTGGTAAGCGCCATCGGCATCGGTACCGCGGCGTTCCAAACCGGAAATATCGCTGGCGGCGCGGCCGGACTCGAGACACTCACCGGCGTCAGCGATAGCATTTGGGGGCCAGCCATCGGGCTGCTCGCCGCCGGGTTGCTGTGGACGGGTAACTACAAACTGATCGAACGGATCTTCGTCGGGCTCGTCACCGTAATGGGGCTTTCGTTCGTGATAAACATGCTCATCGTTGGCCCGGATCTGGGCGCGTTCGCCGGCGGTCTCGTGCCGACGGTACCGGAGGGATCGGCGTTTCTCATCGCCGGGCTCGTCGGAACGACCGTCGTCGGCTACAACCTGTTTCTGCACGCGAGCACCGTCCAGGAACGGTGGGACGGCCCAGAGGATCTCCAGGAGTGTCAAACAGACACAATTTTGATGATCGCCTTCGGCGGGCTCATCACGACCGCAATCGTGGTCACGGCCGCCGCGGTCTTCCCTGCGGGAACCGAGATAAGCGACTTCGGTGCGATGGCCGAACAGCTCGAACCCGTCTTCGGTGGCTACGCACTCGTGCTGTTTTCGATCGGACTGTTCGCCGCCGGCTTTACCAGCGCACTCAGTGCACCGCTGGCGGGTGCGTACGCGACCGCCGGCGCGCTCGGCTGGGAGCGTGACCTGACGTCGACCCGATTTCGGGCAATCTGGCTGTCGATTCTCGGTGTCGGCACCGTCTTTTCGGGGCTCGGATACAATCCGGTCGAGGTGATCCTCGCCGCACAGGTCGCAAACGGTCTCCTACTCCCAATTATCGCGATATTCCTGATCTATGCGATGAACAACGAGGCGCTGCTCGGCGAGTACACCAACAGCACCGCACAGAACGTCCTCGGCGGGATCGTCTCGCTCGTCGTGATCGTCATCGCGTACGAAACAATCGTCAGCAACTTCCCGTTCTGGTAGGACGACAGCCAAGATTCCACTATTCACACGAACCGAATGAAGTTTCAAGCACACCGCACACGAACAACAGTTATTACGATTTGATGGAACACACCGAACCAAGCCACACTACAAACGGATCGGAAGCTACCGATGTCGAAACCAGAATCGGCGTCGACGTCGGCGGGACGTTCACGGACGTCGCGCTGTTCGTCGACGATCGGCTCGTCACCGCGAAAGTACCGTCGACGGCCGATCAGAGCGTCGGCGTCCTGGATGGGCTCGAAAAAGCCTGTCGGCGCGCCGGCATCGAGCCGACCGAAATCGACAGCTTCGCACACGCGATGACCGTCTCGGTCAACGCGCTGCTCGAACGCGCGGGGGCCAAAACCGCACTCGTGACGACCGAGGGCTTTCGAGACGTACTCGAAATCGCCCGACAGAACCGCCCGTCGCTCTACGATCTCGACGCCACGAAACCCAAGGCGCTGGTTCCGCGCTCGCGCCGGTTCGAAATCGACGAACGGTCGACCGTCGAGGGTGTCGAACGAGCGGTCGACCTCGACGACGTGCGCGCGCTCGCTGCCGACATCGAAGCAAGTGGGGCCGAGAGCGTCGCCGTCTGCCTGCTGCACGCTTACGCCCATCCGGCGAACGAACAGGCAGTCGCCAGCGTGTTGCGCGAGGAACTCGATATTCCGGTGTCGACGTCTCACGAGGTCCTCCCGGAGTTCCGCGAGTTCGAGCGCACGGCGACGACCGCCGTCGACGCCTACGTTACGCCCGCGATCCGCGGCTATCTCAGCCGACTCACCGACCGCGCCCGTGAGGCTGGCGTTCCCGAACCACGGGTTATGCAGGCTAACGGTGGAATCGCGAGCATCGAGACCGTCAGCGACCGGGCTGTATTGACGACTATGTCGGGACCCGCCGCGGGCGTTGTCGGCGCGGCGGCGACCGTAGACGATGCAAAAGCATCGACCAAACCCAACGACATGGACGCGTCGACACCGGCGGGTGTCGTCACTTTCGATATGGGCGGGACGTCGAGCGACGTGAGCCTCGTCCGGGAGGGCCGCGCCGAGCGAACCACCGAAACCGACATCGACGGGATTCCGATCCGCACGCCGATGGTCGACGTCACCACCGTCGGTGCGGGCGGTGGCTCGATTGCGTGGGTCGATGCCGGCGGTGCGCTCCGGGTCGGCCCCGAATCGGCGGGCGCAGACCCCGGCCCGGCGTGTTACGGCCACGGCGGGACGCGCCCGACGGTCACGGATGCGAACGTGGTTCTTGGCGTCATCGGTGAAGAGACCGCTCTCGGGGGTGAACTCACCCTCGACGTTGAGGCCGCCGTCGATGCGCTCGAGCAACTCGCCGACGAGGCCGGGTTGGCCGACGCCGAGGCAGCAGCCCGCGGCGTGTTCCGGATCGCCAACGCGACGATGACCCGCGCGATCAGATCGGTGACCGTCGAGCGCGGTCACGATCCGCGGAGCTTCGGGCTGGTCGCCTTTGGCGGGGCAGGACCGATGCACGCGGCGGCGCTCGCCGAGGATCTCGGCGTGACTCGCGTGATCGTTCCGGCCCCCGCGGGTGTGCTGTCGGCCTATGGGCTGCTCGCGGCCGACGAGACCCACGACGCACTCCGGACGATCAAAACGCCACTTGCCGAGGCCGAACCTGCCGAGATCGACTCGACGTACGAGGAACTCGTTGACAGCGTTCTCACCGAGGCGTCGGAGCCAAGTGCAGCGAAAATCGAACGCGCGGTCGACTGCCGGTACGCTGGCCAAAGCTTCGAACTCACCGTGCCGGTCGAAGGGTTCGACCGCCAGATCGTTGCGAAAACGTTCGCCGCGATCCACGAGCGGACCTACGGCTACGACCTAAACGCGCCGGTCGAACTCGTGAACCTCCGGGTGACCGCGACCATCGAAGGGTCGACCCCCGAAATCCGCCACGAGGGTGGTGGCGAGGCCCGGATCGGGTCGCGACCGGTGTTGTTTGCCGAGCGCGAAAATCGGGTCGAAACGGCAGTTTACGACCGATCAGCACTTGCAGTGGACGCCCGCGTGTCGGGCCCGGCGGTGCTCGAACAGGACGAGAGCACGACCGTCGTGCCGCCGGGCTGGCGCGGTCGACTCCGAGCCGACGGCGCGCTCGTGTTGACGCATGGCGATGAACAGACTGCGGAGACAGACCGATGACCGGAGACACAAACATGACCAGCGACAAGGAACGAAACCCGACAGCGATCGACCCAATCACGCTCGAAGTGCTGCGCAACCAGTTCGAGAGCGTCGCCGAGGAGATGGGCCAAGTGCTCATCCGCGGAGCCTACTCGCCGAATATCAAGGAGCGACAGGACTGTTCGACCGCCATCTTCGACGCCGCCGGCCGGATGGTTGCGCAGGCCGAACACATTCCGGTCCACCTCGGTGCGATGCCCGAGGCCGTCGACGCGGTTCTCGACCGTGATCCGCAAGTGGGCGACATCTTCATCCTGAACGACCCGTTTGAGGGTGGGACTCACCTACCGGACGTGACGCTCGTCTCGCCGATCGCCCCGCGAGACGAGATTCTCGGCTACGCGGTCAGCCGCGCCCACCACGCCGACGTCGGGGGGATGGCTCCTGGGAGCATGCCCGCGGGAGCCCGCGAAATCTATCAAGAGGGCCTTCGGATCCCGCCGGTTCGGCTGGTTCGCGAGGGCGAGCGCGACGACGAACTGCTGTCGCTGATACTCGCGAACGTCCGCAACCCCGACGAGCGCCGCGCCGATCTGCGCGCCCAGCTCGCGGCGAACGAACGCGCCGAGGAGCGCTTCGGCGATCTGCTGGGCGAACACGGCCAAAAACGCGTCGTCGACGGTTTCGACGCGGTGATCGACTACTCACGCGAACGAATCACCGAGGCGATTGCCGACCTGCCAGACGGCCTCTTCCGCGCGACCGACGTGCTCGAAGGCGACGGAATCAGCGACCGAGATATCGAGATCTGCGTCGAGTTGACGGTGGCGGGATCGACGGTCACCGTCGACTTCGCGGGGACCGCCGAACAGGTCGACGGCAACCTCAACGCGCCGCTGGCGGTCGCCAAAAGCGCGGTCTACTTCGTGGTTCGGTGTATCACTGACCCGGAAATACCGCCGAACGAGGGGTGTTATGCCCCGATCGAGGTCAACGCGCCCGAAGGGAGCCTCCTGAATCCGCGGCCCCCCGCGGCGGTCGTCGGCGGTAACGTCGAAACCAGCCAGCGCGTGACCGACGTGGTGTTTCTCGCGCTCGCCGAGGCGGCCCCCGACCGCGTGCCCGCCCAGGGACAGGGGACGATGAACAACCTCATCATCGGTGGCCGCGACGGCGAGTTCGCCTACTACGAGACCATCGGCGGTGGCTTCGGCGGCCGGTCGACCGCCGACGGGATGGACGGCGTCCAGGTCGGTATGACCAACACGCTCAACACGCCGGTCGAATCGCTCGAATCCGAGTATCCGCTCCGCGTCGACCGGTATGCGCTGCGAGCCGACAGCGGCGGTGATGGGAGATTCCGCGGGGGCCTCGGTCTCGAACGCCGCATCCGCATCGAGCGCGATGCGACCGTTTCGTTGCTCACCGAGCGCCGACGCCACCAGCCGCAGGGCGTCGACGGCGGCAACCCCGGCGCGTGCGGCGAGAACCGACTGGCAGTGCCCGGTGAGTCCGAAACGACGGTCGAGGCGAAAACGACCCGCGAGGTGCCCGCCGGAACGGTCGTCACGGTACGAACGCCCGGCGGCGGGGGCCACGGAGCGCCGACAGATCGCAAACCAGCACAGCGCGAGCGCGACCGAGCCGACGGGAAAGTCTCGGAGTCGGCCGAGCAAGGGGAGGTCGACCAATGACCGGCTGGCGCGGGCGGATCGGCCTGATCGTTCCCTCGTCGAACACGACCGCCGAACCCGAGTTCCGAACCCACGCCCCGTTGGGCGTCGAGGTGTTTGGCGCGCGAATGCGACTCGAATCGGTCACCGTCGACGAACTCGATGCGATGAGCGACGACGCCGCGCGGGCCGCCTCGCTCCTTTCGGATGCCGACGTCGACGCAGTTGCCTACGCCTGCACGACCGGGAGTCTGATTCACGGGCCGGGCTTCGACGCAGAACTCGAAGCCGAGTTGGCCGACACGGCGGGCGTGCCCGCGGTGGCGACCGCGCTGTCGGTCGACCGGGCGCTTGAGGCGCTTGATGCGACTCAGATCGCCGTCGTCACGCCCTACACGGCCGATATCGACGAGCGCGAGCGGTCGTATCTCGAAGCCGGTGGCTACGAGATCGTCTCGATCGACGGTCGAGGAATCACCGCGAACACCGACATCGGTCGACTATCGCCGGAGGCCGCCTACCGACAGGTTCGGGGGGTCGTCAACGATCTTCGGACTGACGACGGATCGCTCAACGTCGACGCCGTCTTCGTTTCCTGTACGAACTACCAGGCCATGTCGATGCTCGGAACGTTGGAAGCCGATCTCGGGGTGCCCGTGATTTCGAGCAATTCGGCGACGCTGTGGGACGTCTGTCGGAGTCTTGGTGTCGAATCGAGGCTCATGGTCGACGGGGAGTGAGCAACAATCTGATTTGATATAATTCTGGATAAGAGGCAGTTATTAGAGACTCTGCTGAATACACAGCGCGAATGTTGCACGTCTCAGTACCGGATTCAAGGATCGCCCGATTCGATCAGCACAGAACAAGTATCCATGGCCCAGTTTCTCAAATAAAGTTATGTTCTTTCGTTTGTAACCGCCGCTTCAGGTCGATTTCGACGTGCCGACGGTCTTTGGGGCCAGCCCAGCGTGCGGGGGGCCAACCACGAAGATATCGCTCACAGCAAGACCGGCCCGCTCACTGTGTTCGCGGAGCGTCGCTTCAGAGTCAGCGTCGTAGCGACACATCGTCGCCCCGATTGATCCATCCTCCTTGAGAAACGTTTGGGAACCGAGATACGACATCGGCACGCCCCCGCTTCGGAGTTCTTCAATGGCTTCGCCCGAGCTTTCAACCGCCTGCTCTAACTGCTCCCTTGTGATTCCCGCATCGAACTCCCGCAATACGTCATAGTTAGTCATGGTATTTCCTGAGAAGGAACAGTACACTGTTCGAGTTCTCACTGCTAGTAGGTTCCCAACCGTTATAAAGGGCCTTATAAATATTTCGGATCTGTTTCTATTGACTCGGCTGTTGTAGCGGCCCTCCAACCCGAGGGGATGTTGCTCGGAATGTCTCGGAAAGTTCACTCCAGTTTATCAAAAGTCCTACACACTTATGATGGATCCATACGGGTAGGGAGCCGGTGGCTCACTGTTATCGGTGTGAAACAAACAAAGCCGTCGTGCTGAACTCATCCTCTATATTCAGCACAGAAGACCTCTCAATTCCGTACGAGTTCAACAGCGTTAACGAACCCTATTGCTCGCAGATCGCCCGGAAGTTCTCGAAGACTTCCTCGCCTTCTTCGGTGTGAATGACTTCAGGGTGCCACTGAACACCATACAGATCGCGGTCGACGTCGCTCATCGCCTCGATTCCACAGACGTCCGACGTGCCGGTGTGTGTGAACCCGTCGGGCACTTCTTTGACCTCGTCGGCGTGGCTGGCCCACACCCGCGTTTCGGGCGCAAGCGAGCCGATGAGTGGGTCCTCGTCGTCGAGGATTTCGACCGTCACGTCGGCGTAGCCGCCGTACTCGCCCGACCCGACGCTGCCGCCGAGTTCCTGTGCGATGAGTTGCATCCCGAGACAGATGCCCAACACAGGAACATCAAGATCGAGATACTCCGCCGAGCGTCCGGCCCGATCCATATCCGGGCCGCCCGAGAGAACGATACCGTCCGCGTCGACGTCGGCTGGGTCGACATCGTTGTCGATAAGTTCGGTGTCGACGCCGAGATCCCGGAGCGCACGGTGCTCCAGATGCGTAAACTGCCCGTGGTTGTCGATAACGACAATGCGAGTCATGCGCGGTGTTGGACGTTCAGGCTCAAAAACGAACCGGATCGCCGGAGAGATATGCGCGTTCGTGCAATGCGTACCAGTCTCGTCGGGAGACTGGCCGCCGTGGGTTGGTTCCAACCGAAAACCAGGTCGACAATATACAACCATTGTCGACGCGGAACGTCACACCGTCGTTGGATCGAACCGACTGTTTCGTCCGTCCCAGGACGCACGTTCCTCACGCGTGTCGACGTAGAGTTCGACGTCGTTGCCGTCGGGATCGTCGAAATAGATCGCCGTGCTGATGCCGTGGTCGACCGGACTGACAGTGATCTCGCGGTTGGTGAGCCATTCGTAGGCATCGCCTACCGCCTCGAGCGAGTCGACCTCAAAGGCGACGTGATAGAGGTCGGTGCTTTGCGGCGGTAGAGAGGTGGCATTTGGATGGGCCTGGAGGGCGAGATCGTGGTGATGGTCGCCGAACGAGAGGAACGCGAAGTTGGTGTGTTGCTCGGTGACTCCGAGACCGAGTAGATTCGTATAGAACCCGACCGCACGGTCGAGATCGGTCACTTTCAAGTGGACGTGACCGAGATGCGCATTGGACATACGATTAGTAGCCGGTGGCTGCCGTATACGAGTTCTGTCGATTTAATGGCTTGAGCCCGTTTCAGTAATACTCAGTTTCTCACTCGTCAACGCGCTCGCGGGCCGACTGGAAGCTGAACTCTCGGTTCTCGGCGGCCCGTCTAGTTTCGCGTTCGGCGATCGCCTCGGGGTCGGGTGCGACGTCGTCGTCGACGCGTGCGAACGACTGGTGGATCTTGGCGTGACACCAGCGACACAGCGAGACAGTGATCTCGTGGCTCGTTCCCTCGTCGTCGGCATACGAGAGATGGTGTTCTTCGAGCAGTGGCCGACGTTCGTCGTGGGCAACGCGGACTTCTTCGAGCCCACAGCGTTCGCACTCTCGGTCGTTGGTCGTCGACCGGTAGTGTCGACAGTCAGACCACTCGCCGTCCTCACCGACGTGGCACGCGTAGTCGTCAGCCGCCCGCTCGGCGGCGAACTCGGGATCGACACCGGCGTGCCGGAGTGCGAGCCGACACCGGCCGTCGCTGGTGAGATGGTCACAGACGCCAGCGATCTCGTAGGGGTTGTCGACGCCAACGGGCGTTCCCTCGGGCGTTCGCTCCATACCCTCGCTGGGACCCCTACAAATAAATAGTGGCCGACTAATCCGACCCTGTGCGCCTCGTTCACCGCCGCGGTCCGCCGGATGACCTCTCGCCCGACGAGCGAGTGATCGCCACCGAGATCGAGATCGCCGACTCGTTTTTCGCCCGAGCGCGGGGCCTCATGTTTCGCCGATCAGTCCCGGAGGAATACGCGCTCGTCTTTCGGTTCGACGAGCCGGATTCGCGGGACCTCCACATGGTGTTCGTTCCGTTCGCCATTGACGCAGTCTGGCTCGTCGGAACCGAGGTCGTCGCCATCAAACGACTCCGGCCGTGGATCGGCCTCGGTCGGGGGACTGCCGATTCGATTATCGAACTTCCAGCGGGGGCCGCCGACAGGATCGAGCCGGGCGATACAGTCGAACTGGTCGACGAATAATCGAGGTCGATACCCATGAAAAGGAGACGGCAGCTTTATTTCCCTGTATGTGTGAATAATTTGTACAATGGAGCACCCACACTCCACCGAGGATAGAGTAAGTCGGGGCGACCCGGCTGGCCGTGAAATTGCCTGCTGAGTCATCTTTAGACGTGAATTCAACCAACACATCCGAGTTGTACAGTGACCACTCAACTCAATCGGCGATTCCTGCAGACGACGTACAGCTGTTAGACACCACCCTCCGAGACGGCGAACAGGCCCCTGGCGTCTCTTTGACCCCCGAGGAGAAAGTCGAGATCGCCCATGCACTCGAAGCCGCAACGATCGACGTGATCGAGGCGGGCAGCGCCTGTACCTCCGAGGGCGAGCGTGACTGTATCCGCGGCGTCACCGCGCTGGATCTCGATGCCACCGTTACGAGCTTCGCTCGCGGCATCAAATCCGACATCGACCACGCCATGGACTGTAACGTCGACGGGGTAACAATCGTCGTTCCCTCATCTGACAAACACATCGAAACCAAGGTCGGCTCGACGCGCGAGGAAGTTATCGAGAAATCGGTCGACCTCGTCGAGTACGCCCTCGATCACGATCTGTGGGTCGAACTCCTAGGGGAGGACGGCTCGCGGGCGGACCCCGAGTTCCTCACCGATCTCGCGGCCGCGGGCCACGAGGCTGGAGCCGACCGGTTTTGTTATGCGGATACTGTCGGCCACGCGAGCCCCGAACACACCTACAAAATCGTCTCCCAGCTCGCCGAGCTCGGCCCGACGAGCGTCCACACCCACGACGATCTCGGCTTCGGGATGACCAACGTCCACGCCGGACTCAAAGCCGGAGCCGATTTCGTTCACGGAACGGTCAACGGCATCGGTGAACGGGCGGGCAACGTCGCTATCGAGGAGGTCGCTATCGCTCTCTCGCACAGCTACGGTCTGAAGACGCTGAATCTCGAAGCGGTCTACGAGCTGGCGACGACCGTCAGCCAGAACACGGGCATCCCGCTGGCCCCGAACAAGGCCGTCATCGGCCAGAACACGTTCACCCACGAAAGCGGCATCCACACCGATGGCACGCTCAAGGACGGGACGATGTATGAGCCCTACCCACCCGAAACCGTGGGTCGCGAGCGTCGGCTCGTCCTCGGCAAGCACGCCGGGCGTGCAGGCGTCGAATCCGCACTCACCGAGCACTCGGTCGACGTCTCCGACGACGAACTCGCACAGATCGTCGAACGCGTCAAAGCTCTCGGCGACCGCGGCAAGCGCGTGACTGATGCCGATCTGCTGGCGATCGCCGAAGACGTCCAGGGCCGCGAACGGGATCGCTTCGTCGAACTGCTCACCTTGACGACCGCCAGCGGCGGCGACGTTCCCACGGCGAGCGTCAAACTCCGCGTCGGCGACGAGGAACGCGTGGCCGCCGGAACCGGTTCTGGGCCGGTCGACGCCGCGGTCAAAGCGGTCCGCGAGGCGCTCGGCCCCGCAGCGGATGCGGATCTGGATTCGTTCCATGTCGACGCGATCACTGGCGGCACTGATGCCGTGGTCACCGTCGAGGTGGCGATGACCCGCGGCGACCACTCGGTCACTGTCGCCGCCTCGGATTCTGATATCACCCGCGCCTCGGTGACCGCGATGGTCGACGCCCTCGACCGCCTGCTGGCAGCGAAGCCGCCCGAACAACCGGTCGCTGACGACTGAACCGGCGTTTCGGCCCCTGTGAGGAATCCGCATATATAAATAAAATAGGCCTGTAGCACCGCTGTGGCGTACGTTGTCGAGATCAAACCCTCGGCCCGCAAGCGAAACGGCGATGTCGGCCGGGTGGTCAACCGTGAGGGAACGACCCGCCGCTTCGAGAGCCGCCGGGCCGCCGAAACGTGGGCCGACGACCTCTCCGGCGGTGGCCGCGACCACGTCTGGATCAAAGCCGCCCATCCCGCCGACCAGTCGACCGTCGACGGCTATCTCGTCTCCCGGAACGCGCGTGGGAAACTCGAAGCCGCCTTCGATAAACGGCGGCGTCGACTCCGCGGCGGTGACCGAAGCCAGCAACAGGGGTTCGACGACGGAAACGCGTCGCTCGACGTGTGACTGTATAGTAATAAGCGGCGACTATTTATATCGGATCGAGTGTCCCTGATTCGAATCCCCCGTCTGTCGCACACGCCGACACAGTGGTTCACGGCACGATGAAACGTGCCACTATGCAGGTTGTGTCGGCGAGAAGCGCCGAGGGGGAGATTTGAACTCCCGAGTCCGAATGGACAGTAGATTTCGAATCTACCGCCTTGGCCAGGCTAGGCTACCTCGGCTTACACCAATACGTGTGGCAGTATCGGGTTAAAAGATTCCGGTCGACGCGGACGCTGTGGGGCGGTTTCACATAGTCTCTCGAAGTCGACTGTCGACTCTGTAAACCACGCGAATCACCAGACACGTGGTAGACGGGCTTTTTCCGCATTCCCACCGAACGGACAACATGGAAAATGTACTCACTGCCGACGAGTTCCGAGACCGACTCGACTCCGGCGAACCGCTAACTGTCGTCGACACCCGCGATGACGAAAGCTTTGAGAGCTGGCGCGTCACCCACGCCGTTCAGTTCTTTTATAAGCCGGATCACGAGTTCAGCAGAGACGAGTTTGAGGCCGAGACGGGACTCGACCCGAGTGATCCCATCGTAACGATGTGTGCAATCGGCAAATCCTCCGGCGCACTCGCCGAGGAGTTGGACGCAGCGGGCTACGAGGATGTCGCGGTCGTTGAGGGCGGAATGGCTGCCTGGGGCGGGGTTTACGACCACGTGCAGATCGAGTATAACGAGTTCACCGTCGTCCAACTCCAGCGACGGGCCAAGGGCTGTCTGGGCTACGTTATCGCCAGCGAGGGCGAGGCCGCCGTCGTCGACGCCACCCGCCACACCGAGGAGTTCCAGGCGGCCGCCGACTCGCTCGACAGCGAGATCGTCACGGTGTTCGATACCCACGTCCACGCCGACCACCTCTCGGGTGGCCGCGAACTGGCAGCCGAATTAGGCACTCCCTACTATCTCGGCAAAGAAGCCGTCGACCGCGGCGTCGAGTACGAGTTCGAACCGCTGGGCGCGAACGAGGTCGTCTCCGTGGGTGGACTCGATATCAAGGCGCTCGCAACACCGGGCCACACCTCTGAGATGGTGAGCTACCTCGTCGGAACCGAGGCCGTCTTCACGGGTGATACGATCTTCGTCGACTCGGTCGGCCGGACCGAACTCCAGTTCGGCGACGGCGATGCCGCAACCGGAGCCGAGTTGCTGTACGACTCACTGCACCGAACCGTGATGGCCGAACCGGATTCGGTGAACGTACTGCCGGGTCATTTCCCGGTCGACAACGACGGGACGACGCCGATCACGCCGGGCGAACCGGTCGACACGACTGTCGGCCTGTTACGAACTGACCTCGATCTATTGGCCCGTGATCGTGAGTCATTTGTCGAAGAAATCACCGCCCGACTCCCCGAAAAGCCGCCGAATTACGAGCGCATCAGAGCCTGTCTAAGAATTCTCACACTCTCAGTCATCGATATCGGTCGAAGACACCGCAGTATAATTTGCTCAACCGATCCAGCAGCGTTGACAAAAAGAGAGGCAAACTCAGCTATCTGGCGATCGTG
>NZ_JAQFWV010000068.1:0-17011 GCF_056175805.1 Halohasta sp. A2
TATAAAATAAATTTGATGGTTCTGGATAGTCTGGTTTGGGTGCTTCTGCAATGTCTGTATCTAGAAATTCGGCAGTTCAGCGACTCAGACAGGAGAATTTGTTATGTAAGTGATTCAATACGGGAGCCGTCTTGCGATAAACGGAGCAATTCAATGCCCAAGCACTCCGTGAATGGATCGCGCAGTTCGGCATTTTCGCGCCGATCGTCTTTATACTAATACAGGCTGCTCAGGTGGTTATCGCACCGGTTCCCGGCCAGATCCTCGCGCTCATTTCCGGATATCTTTTCGGTCCGATCGCCGGCACGGTCTACAGTCTCATCGGCGTACTTCTCGGTAGCACCATAGCGTTTAGTCTGGCCAAGCGGTACGGACGTCCATTCGTCGAAGACATTATCCACGAAGACATTATAACTCGCTTCGACAGCTTCGTCGACACGGTGGGAATTCCAGGACTCATCGCCTTTGTTATCATTCCAGGTCTCCCGGATGACGCGGTCTGTTTTCTGAGTGGGCTGACGAAGTGGCGTCTTCGCACATTTATACTCGTTATCAGTGTCGGGCGGTTACCAGCGTACGTTCTCACCGTCTATGCCGGTGGGCAACTGGCGAGCGGGCGGTTTGTGTCGGGACTACTACTTATCGGAGTTGTACTCGCCTTCTCAGTGGTCGGGTATTATAAGCAAGAGGCGATTCGGGACGTGATACAACGTCTCGATTTTAGATTCTGGTCCAGATGAATTGTAGGTTATAACCGACATCTACCGGTGCTGTCGGAGTCATTCGACTGGCCAGACGGTGGTGGTCTCTGGTCGTATCGCGTATCTGTGGCCCGACCACTCTATCGATTCCCCGTTGCGTTTTTTCAACCACTCGCGCTCGATGACGGCGTTCTCTGGGAGTTCGACCGTCGCCTTCCAGGTCGGAGACTCGACCGATTCTAGTGATATCGACTACTTAGATCGCTATTCAACAGAGCAATTTTAAAGATTGTGTTAATCTGGTAACCAAAGAGAGTAGGCTCTGTGCTTTTGTCCGTCTGCTACCTGCACTGATACAGAGATACCGAAAATCATCCCATCATAATACAGTCCCCCTGTCTGATGGTTTGGTGTGACTCATAGCTCCTCCATATATCACCTCTACAGCACCCCCGGCTGACGGTGCCTCCGGACAAAACACATCTTCGGTATCTCTGCCAGCAGACCCCAAAATGGATACCAACACAGCAAGACGACCATTCCCCCCAGAATGGTCTGTTGCTGGGTTAGCAGTCTGCCCGGATTCAGTGCTATTGCTGCATTCCCCCTTGCAGCAGACTGAGTGGAACTTAATCCACGCTTGAAGGCAAGGCGGCTGAAAAGATAAATACAGAGAGTGACTAGTCAGTGTCTACCTTTTCCGGATGCTTCGAATAACTGTTCGAAGACTGCTTGTTCTGCTTTGCGAAGGTGGCGATTGTATGTCTGCCGGGTAATTCCCAAGCGATCTGCTAACTCGTCGCCGGAACTTGCTCGCGGGGTCTCAAAGTAGCCGCTGTAGTAGGCCATCTGTACGGCTACGAGTTGTCTTTCGGTCAGCACGTCTTCGATGATATTGTACAAGAGCCGTGGTGAGTAGTCGAGTTGGTGAGAGACGACTTCGATATCCGATTGCACACGCCGAACCTCTCCGAGCGCAGTTCGCAGATCCAGATTTCCCGGGAGTCTTCCAGTAAGCACCACTGATCCATCCGGTTGTGTTTTTATGAGAGAGATCACCTGTCCTCCGAGATCTTCAAAGACCAACGGGACAGTCACGCCCTCTACATGGACTTCTAGTCGACAGATCTCATCAGTCGACTTGAGCAATTTCGTATCCAGAACGCGGGAATCCTCGACGAACACGTTGTGTACTGTTTTCGTTGGAATTCCAGTTGCGGTGAGGTATTCGAGTGTGGTCCCATCGGGAAGTCTCACCACCTCGTCAATATCGATCTGGAATTCGGAATCAGTAGCGGTCACGAACGGCTCGAACAACTGTTCTGAGGAGAGTTTGATTAATCGTGTCTCCTCACTCGTCAATTTCTCTTCACGGGCTTTCAGCGTCGTCGCATCTTCAATACCCACGACAATGCAGTCGAGATCACCGCGTTCATTGAGCACCGGTGCTGAGTTGCTCGACAACCATCGTTCGGTCCCATCTGGGAGCTCGATCCCGTGTTCGAATCCATATACTGGCCGTCCCGTTTTTAGCACTCGTGTGATTGGGTGTTCGTCGACAGGAACTGGTGTTCCATCGTCGTAATAGATGTTCCACTCGGGTTGTTTGTAGGTTCGGCTCGTAATCTTACTCCGTTCGAGGCCGAACAGTTCCTCAGCACGTTTGTTCGCGAATTCGATCTTCCCAGAGAGGTCAACAACAACGATACTTACTGGACTGGCCTCCAAGATCTGCTCGATTAGCGCATGTTCGCCTAGACCACGAACAAGTGTACCTCTATTATCGGATTTAACGTATGTGTGACCGAGATTATCTACATCTACAGGAGACGGTCGCCACCACACTTGCATTTTGGTACCGAATGATTTTGATTTAAGCTGTCCCTCTTCGGCGAGAGAAATTAATGCGGCGTGTGCTACGGACTGACTACATCCAATAGCGTTGGCAACCTCTTCAGTAGAAACGGGCTCTGAAAGATCAGTGACGTCGTCGAGGATTCTCATAACGCTTTGCACGTCAGGATGTCAGTAGTTGCGGGGGAGAGGGTGTCTCAACAGGGAACGATTCGTGGACACAGCCGAGGGCCGCGAGGCGATTACGGGGGGGTTCGTGATGGTCACACAAGATTGTTCGAATCAAGCAGTGGCGTCTGATGGCCAACACAGTGATTCGATCATCCCACATGTCGTCCCGAGCGAGAAGTCGCCCAATGTGGGGGTCATTGAGCAGGGGGAGGTCTAGTAGCTGCACCGTCGACGTCTCATAGCTCGCCGTGACGAACCGTGTGAGTAGCTCGGCTATCGACAGTGTGGGGGAATGTTCGGTGGGGGCTCGCAGGATTGCGTGCTGCCGTCGGTGGGGAAAGACCGCCAGACAGTCGCGCAGTCGACGCTCGGTGTCGACCGGTGTGGGGGTCCAGTATGGTATCGTGGAATTGATCGTCATACTGTATTGTACAGTTATCGCGTATCGAATTAACCCCGCCTTCAAACCCATTAGAATCAGCCAATCTACACATCATCAAAGAACGCAGAAAGGAGCTTCTGTTGGGCGTGTCGAAGGTGGTGATGCGCGGTCGGCGGTGAGACGCCTAGGAGTTCGGCGAGTTCATCGCCACTGGTCTCGCGGGGCCACTCAAAAAAGCCTGCGTAGTACCCGACTTCGAGTGTCTCGTGTTGGCGGTCGGTCAGCTCTTCGGTGAGCCTCGCAAACGCGTCGGTGGGCGTTCGTGTCGGTAGCGTGATCGTGGTTTGTGAAACGAGACTCAGATCCGGGTAGATACTTCGAGCCGCGTTCAACACCGGTCGCACGTCGATTCCCAGCGGAATTTGAATCGTGATATGGAAGACGCCATCCAGAAGCGCGGCCTCACTAATCTGGCTCCCGTGACTCGCCACGACCGAGTGGATCGTTTCGGCTTCGGTCGACAGTTCAAGCCGCGAGCGTGTGCCGATCTGTTCGAGCAGGCGAACAGTAGAACTAGAGTCGTCGACTAGGTGTTCTATGATTTCGCAAAACTGATTCGGGTCGATCCCGTCGATGGTATAGTAGATCAACGAACGATTGTTTCTAGGGGTCAGTACGCGGTCGATAGAGATGGTCATCGAATCGTCGTCAGCCCCCTCAAGGAATGGGTCCGCAAGGGCATCCGACCGAACGACGACCTCGGTAACCCGGTCGGCGATTAGTGCGCGTTTCCGGTCGATCGAGTTGATGGCGTGGCCAATGATGCTACCAAGCCGCCCGAGCGTATCCCGTTCGCGCGTCTCGAAGCCGTCCCGATCGGTGTAGACGACCACCACTCCATAGATGTGGCCCTCGTACCGAATTGGAATCACAACCCCTGGCCGGTGCCCAACGGGCGTCGACCGGCTCCACTCGACATAGACGGGATCGGTTGGACTCGTATGCACGAACTGGGCCTCACCTGTCTCGATTGCGGTGGCTATCGGTCCGCCAACTGTCGGCGCGTCGGGTTCGACCGCGATAGAACACGCCGCACAGTTGACTGTCTGGTCGTCGCCGCCGCCCGCAGTAGACGGTTGAATCGTCTGGCCAGTGTGATTCAACCGTCCGACCCACGCTGCCGTGTAGGCCTCGGAAGCGTCGAACTGATCACAGACGACCCTCTCGATCTCAGCCTGCGTCGAGGACTCGGTTGTGAGATGGGCGATATCCTGAACGGTTTCGTGGACTTGATCGAGCGTTGCGAGTTGGCGTTCCTGTTGTGCCTTCTGGAGCGTGATATCGTGGAAAATCGAGAGGATAGTCGAGTCTCCCGTCGCAGTAGGCAGGGGGATTGTCCGGAACGCACAGGTTCGTCCCTGTATGCCGAGTTCAAAACTACGTGTCTCCCCGTCGAGTGTGGCCCTGTACTGTGTTTCGAGGACGTCGACGACCGACTTCGCGAACGCTTCCTGAACACATTTACCCCGTAGCTTTGCAACATCGAATCCCAGTGTCCGAAATCCCTGTCCGTCGATAATCATGTGGCGAAGCTCGTTGTCTAACAGTGCGACGCCGCCATTAGGGAAGTTCGCTACGAGTGTTCTGTACCGTTGTTCCGACGCTTTGAGCGCCTGTTGTCGATTCTTCCGATCAGTGATATCCCTGACAACGCCGACCGCACGAACCATCTCGCCGTCGGCATCCGTGTGGAATTCGCCTTCGGCGGCGATCCACCGCTGGACGCCATCGACGCGCTGGATACGACATTCAAACTTCCAAAGACCAGACTCGAAGGCCGCCTCGAAGTCGTTCTTGACCCGCTGTCGGTCCTCTGGGTAGATGTGATCAAGAAAGGTCTCGAAACTCCAGTCGTCGACCGGCTCGGCGTAGCCAAAGATGCGGTCGTGTTCAGGTGACCGAACCGGCGACTCTTCGGTCCGAAGATCGAGCTCCCACGCCCCTACATCCGCGGCCTGCAGTGCGAGTCGGAATCGTTCCTCGCTGTTGCGAAGCGCCTCCTCAGCCCGTCTGGACTCAGTAAGGTCGATAGCGGTCGCAGTCAGCCCGCTGATTTCACCAGAACCGTCGAAGAGCGGCTCGATGATCATGTCGTAGATCGTCTCACCACCGGGGAGTTCGAGGGTTACCTCCTCACGGACACCCTCACCGGTTTCCAGGACCGTCTGTTTCAGTGCCATCACGGCCGTTGCGGCCTCGGAATCCAGCAGTTCGTCGTCTCGCTTACCGAGAATATCCTCGACCACGAAATCACGGTGCGGGTTGCCGACCCACGTGTAGCGGAGATCAGTATCCAGTCTGAAAGCGACCACAGGCGAGTTTCGGAGCGCGACCTGGAAATGTTCCGTTTCGGTCCGAAGCTCCTGTTCGAGCCGCTTGCGCTCGCTGATGTCGCGGAAAAAGACTGAGACACCCGTTTCTGAGGGGTATATTGCGTTATCGAACCACGAGCCAAGCGGCTCGTAGTAGTCCTCGAAAAAGATCGGCTCTTGGTCCTCGACGGCCTTTCGGAGCATCGTACTGAAGCTGTCGGTGAGTTCGATCGTCTCCCCAATATCGCAACCCCTGACGGTTGACTCGTCGATACCGAGGAGCGTTTCGGCGTGGTCGTTAACGTACAAGAATCGACACTGATCGTCAAGGCCGTAGACACCATCGGAAATCCGTTCGAGGACATCCGAGAGTTCAGATTCGAGTTCATTTCGCTGTCGTTGAAGTTGCTGTTCGTGGGCTTTGTGATCGCTGATGTCTCGTCCCTCGGCTATGAGTAGCGTTACCTCGTCGTCATCGTTGGTTACTGGTCGAAGCGAAAAATCTATTGGCGCGGTTCGGGTCGACCCCTTAACAGTGACATCGTACTGAACAGTCTCACCGGCGGCTGCCTGATGGATGGCATCTTTGAGTCGACGCTGTGTCTGGGTAGATAGCTGCCACCAGTCGGCCTCCCAGAAGGGTCGACCGACGACTGCTGACCGTGGAAGGCCGCCGAACCGGAGTGCAGACTCGTTGGCATCTATCAGCGTTCCATCGGGCGCGAGCACCCCTGTGAACTGAACCGTCTGGTTGAAAATAAGCGTGTGAAGCCAATCCTGCTCGCGCTGATCGGGTGGGGGGTCGGCTGCATGTCGGCTGGCTGGCCGCCACCACACCCGATGGTGGTCACCGATCTGTTTCGTTTGTAGTACACCATCACGAACAAGCCTTCCAAGCGTGGTGTCAATCCGGTCGACCCCACAGTCAACGTCCGATGCGATCTCGTGAATCGTCACTGGCGTTCCAGGGTGACCAAGCCTGTCGACCTGTTTGAGGACAGTCGCGGTTGATGGCGAAGAGGAATGCATACTGTAGCGCAGATTTGAACACGCAAAACGATTCCGTCGCTCCCAGTAGGTTGAGGTCCTCCCCGCGTTAAAAAGACAATCAGCCATCTTCGTCACATACTGATCGACTGGATTTAGTGGTGAGATCGAAACGTGGCGATACTGTCGGTTCGATCGCTCCACTACTCCGCTACGGACAGCACGTAGTCAGATCTGGGGTCGATGTTTCCAACAGAATCTACCCCGGTCAACATTCGTCGATTAAGAATTTGGTGTGAATGGTGTCATCTCTTTACAAGCAGGAAACCCCGCCGCTTGCGGCGGGGAGGAATGCGACACTTAGCTGTCTGTCCCACTACTGCGTTTCGTCGGTGTCCAGTGCTTTTGCACCTTCCAGCAATAGCCCTTTCCACGTATATCCGCGACGATCTTTGATCTCGCTCAGCTGTTCGTGTTGATCGTCCTCTACCTCTATTCGGATGTATTTGGTCATACATACGTTTGTTATTCGTTTGTTTTATGTGCTTTGGTTGCCTACACTCTATTGTCGGATGACTACCGAACCAACCGCCACAAAGACGCTCGAAGCAACGCTCGCGCCACCGACAGCACACAAAGAGCGTCGGCTTCAGCGAACCGTGGCGACGTACCAACGTGCCCTCGAAGATGCTTTCGAGAGCGGTGCGAATACACAGTCGGCAGTCAACGATGTTGTGACACCGTACACGCTCACTTCCTACGCCAAAGACGCCCTCAAGAGCTACGTCCCGAAACTCCGAGACACATACAACGCTTCGGAACTTGACGACGACCATCCAGTTCGGTTCACGAACCGTGGCTTTCGTCTCGATCACTCTGAGAACCGTCGACACGAGTTCTGCTGGCGTGTGCCGCAGGCCGGACGTGGCAATGCCTTTTGGATTCCGCTGCGGATTAATCCAGAGCAGCGCGATCTGTGGGCTGATCTGTTCGATGGCGAGCTGTCGCCGGGTGAGTTCCGCCTGCAACGTACCCGAACCAACTGGGTGTTGCACGTCACTGTCGAATACGAGATTGACGCCGCAGAGATGCCGGACGACCCAACACCAGTCGGATTTGATATCGGCGAATCCAAACTCCTGACGGGCTGTGCCCTGACAGAGCAAGGAACGCTGAAAGAGCCATTTCTGTTTGACGGTGGCCGCGCTCGACAGCTCCGAAAGGAGATGCACACCACGCTGAAACGCCTGCAAGAACGAGAATGTGCGGAGTGGCGACGTGATGAGCGGTTCGACTACTACCAGAACGCAGTCACAGATATTGTCGAGAAGGCATCTCGACAGGCTATTGAGTACGCCCAGCAATTCGATGATCCGGTAATTGTACTTGAAGACCTGTCGTATATCCGCGAACGGCTGGATTACGGCGTATATATGAATCGTCGGTTGCATGGGTGGGCGTTTGCTCGGCTCACCGACCGAATCAAAGACAAGGCCGCCGACGCGGGTATCCCGGTTCGATTCGTGAATCCGGCCTACACGTCTCAGACGTGCCATGCCTGCAGCCATATCGGTCGACGGGGGTCGCAAGCGGAGTTCCGATGTACGAACGACGAGTGTTGGGTTACGGAGTATCAAGCAGATATCAACGCGGCGGCCAATATCGCTGGTCGCCTTGACCCGTGGGGAGAGAGCCCGCCTTGGAAATCGGCAGGCGATGACTCGCCACAGGATGGGTGTAGTTGTGACACTACCACAGGACACCACACGCCGAGTCCGAAACCCGGACAGACGACGCTTGTGGCCTTTCAGTCTTGAAACCTCCCTCGACGCGAGGCTTCCCTTGTAGGAAGCCCCGCCGTCATCGGGCGTAGCCCGATTGCTTGAGGGACGTAGTCCCTCTCCGTTCACGGCGGGCGAGGATGTCACTTCGTTTTCTACTGTGTGAGATACCGATGGCTAGACGGTGGTAACAGGCACAGCATTTGTCAAATGTAAATAAATATGGGAATTAGTACTCGATTTAAGCAAATATCATGGCGTAAACACAAAAATATATAACATGGCACAGCACACCTCGGCCGACGATGAACGTCTCTGTAGAGCGACTTCGGGCAGACATTGAAGCGAGTGCTCGCTTTGGTGCGCTATCTGATGTCGACGGGATCGGTCGAACTGTGTTGACGGGTACTGAGGCGAACGGACAGGCACGAACGAGATTCGTGGATCGGGCGACCGACGCGGGGCTCACGGTTCGCGTCGACGCGGTCGGAAACATCGAAGCGAGGTGGGTGCCGGAGACTGCCGATCCGGATGCTGCTCCCGTCGCGGTCGGGAGTCATCTCGATTCGGTTCCAGTCGGTGGCATATTCGACGGGCCGCTGGGCGTGTATGCCGGTCTTGAATCAGTCCGAGCACTGGCCTCGACCGATCGGCCACTCAGTCGACCGATTCATGTCGTCTGTTTCACCGAGGAGGAGGGCCAGCGGTTCGGCAACGGGCTGCTCGGCTCATCGGTCGCGACGGGCCAACGCGATCCACAGACGGCACTCGAACTCACCGACGCGTCGGGAACGACGCTCGAAGCGGCACTCGATTCGATCGGCTTTCGTGGCGAGGGTCGTCTCGATGCGGCCTCGTGGGATTCGTGGCTCGAACTCCACATCGAACAAGGGACGAAACTCGAAGAACGCGATGCTGCCGCGGGGATCGTCACAACGATTTCGGGGATCACTCACTGCTTTGTGACCGTCACGGGCGAAGCCGACCACGCAGGGTCGACTCCCATGGGAGAGCGCAAGGACGCCCTTGCCGCCGCCAGCGAGCTCGTCCTTGATCTCGAATCGGCGGCCATCGAGGTCGCCTCAGAGACCTCCCCCTCGGCGGTCGGAACGGTCGGCAAGGCACAACCGACGCCGAATGCGACCAACGTCATTCCCGGGCAGGTCGAGTTGGGCGTCGACATTCGTGATGTCGCGACCGACTCGATCGACGAACTCGTTTCGAATCTTGAGACGAATGCCCGGCGCATCGAACGTGAGCGAAACGTCGAGATCACGATCGACCGCCCCTACGATATTCCGCCCGAACCGATGGCGACGCGCTGTCGAACGGCGTTGACAGCGGCCGGTGAGTATCTCGATGTCGAAACGGTCTCGCTCCACTCGGGGGCGGCACACGATACGATGAACGTCGCTCGGGTAACCGATGCCGGGTTACTCTTTGCGCCATCCAAGGACGGTGTCTCACACAACCCACGCGAGTGGACCGACTGGGAGGACGCCGCAGCGGCGACTGCAGTCCTCACTGAAGCGCTCAGTCGACTCGCATCCACGTAGCCGCCAACGGAAGAATCAACAGGTGGTGTTAATACACAAACAACTATATATTGTCCAGTTATCTAGGCACATGTGTTCTTTTTCCACTATAATATGAAATCACACTAACAGTAAACAGATTAAAATGCATATCTATATATTCTCTAGATTGCGAGACGGTCAGTAGGTATGACAACCAATAACGAGAGCCAAAATACTCCGAGACGTATGTCTAGGCACAGTCGTCGACGGGTTCTGCAGGCGACCGCGGCGGGTGTGCCGATTGCACTCGCTGGCTGTCTCGGAGGCAGCGGGGACACTGACGACGGGTCGACGGACGATCAGCCGGGAGACGAGGAAGAGGGCGACCCGGTTTCGGGCGGCGAACTCCGGTGGGGCGGAAGCGTCCCGGTCCAATCGCTGGACCCACACCTCGAAAGTGCGGCCGCATCCCACCAGGTACTCGAAAACATCACTCAAGGACTGGTTCGGGTCAACTGGGACTACGAACTTGAACCGCTCCTCGCGGAGTCGTGGGAGACCTCCGAGGACAACACTGAGATCAGCTTCTCGATTCGGGAGGGTGTCTCGTTTCACGACGGATCGGAGCTAACATCGGCGGACGTTGTGGCGTCGATGGAGCGAATCGAAGAGCGCGAGGCGTTGGCCTACGATTACGTCTCGTTCATCGATTCGATGGACACGCCGGACGACTACACGTTCAACGTCCAGCTTTCCGAGCCGTTTGCGCCGCTGCTTTCGCGGATGGCGACCGCATATATGCACATCGTCCCGGCGAGCCAGGCCGAACAGGACTCTATCGACGAACCAATCGGAACGGGACCGTACATGCTCGAAAGCCGTGAACTCGACCAGGAGTTCATCATGGAGCGGTTCGACGACTACTGGGAGGAGGATCTCCCATACCTCGATCGGATCATCAAAACCGAGATTGCGAGCAACGATAACCGCCTCGACACGTTTGAATCGGGCGAAGTCGACTTCATCAACGATGTGCCACCCCGTGATGCCGAGTCGCTCGAAGACGACTCCAGTGTCGACTTCATCCGACGGTTCCCGCAGTCGTTGACCTACCTCGGACTCAACTGCAACGAAGAACCCTTCGACAGCCGCGACGCACGGCTCGCACTCGAATACACCATCGACCGCGAGGAGGTCGTCGAGGCCGCACTCTACGGCAACGGCCGGGCTGCGACCGGTCCGGGCGCGCCCGACACCGAGTGGGAACACCCGTCGCTTGAAGTGCGCGAGCAGGACTACGACAAAGCCCAAGAACACCTCGAAGCGGCGGGTTACCCCGACGGCTTCGAGGCGACGTTCCAGATCCCGCAGGACTACAACGATCAGGTGACCGCCGCACAGGTCATCGAATCCCAAGCATCCGAGGTCGGCATCGAACTCGACATCGAGCAGATCACCTGGAGTAACTGGCTCAGTGACGTCTACACCGACAAGGACTTCGAGGCGACGACGAGTTCCTACCTCGCGCTGTGGTACCCCGACGCTGGCTTCCACAACCCGCTGCATCCCGACGGTGCGCTCACCTTTACGGGCTGGGAAGACGACGAATACAACGAACTCGTCGACGAGGCCCGCCGTGTCTTCGATGTCGAAGAGCGCGCCCCGATGTACCACGAGGCCGCCGAGATCCTCCGGGAGAAACGCTCGGGACACCTCATGTTGTACTGGATGCCGACGCTAATGGTCCGGACTCCCGACTACAACGGTGAGGTCGCCTCACCTGATGGATCGACGTTCCGGTTCGAGGACACCTGGCTCGACGAGTAAGCAGACAATGATCTGGGCCAAGCCACGACCGATCTGGAGGCACCTCGACTGATGGCGTTTGTCAGTTACCTTTCGAAGCGACTCGCATTCACAGTGATTACGCTCGTTCTCGTGACAGTGATCACGTTCGTGCTCACGAACATCCTGCCGGGAAACGTCGCGCTACTCATCTTAGGGCCGAACGCGGGCGAGGGGGCGATCACACAGCTCGAAGCGCAACTCGGGCTCGATCAGCCGCTGTACGTCCAGTACGTCGACTGGATCATCGGGATGTTCAGTGGCGATCTGGGCGAGTCGCTTCGCTACGGCGATCCGGTCGCCGAGTTGATCTCGATCCGACTCCCACGATCGCTGCTGCTTGCGGTTTCGGCGACCATCATCTCGGTGAGCCTGTCGATTCCGCTCGGCATTATCGCCGCGGTTAAAAAGAACCAACCAGCGGACCTCACCGCGTCGATGCTCGCGTTTATCGGCCTCTCGCTGCCGATCTTCCTATGGGGACTCGTCTTCATCTACGTGTTTGCGATCTCGCTGGGGGCGTTTCCGACGCGAGGGTATGTCTCGCCGTTCGAGGACCCGATCGCGTCGCTTCGCTATCTGGTGCTCCCGGCGAGTGCGATGGGCATCGCGCTCACCGCCTACATCATGCGGATGACCCGGTCGAGTATGATCGACGAACTCTCCGAGGATTACATTGCCTTTGCCCGCGCGAAGGGTCTCGACGAGCGGACAGTGATTACCCGGCACGCGCTGAAAAACGCCGCCATTCCGGTGATCACGGTTATCGCCTTCCAGTTCAGCTACGCCTTCGGTGGTGTCGTCGTCCTCGAAGAGGTGTTTTCGTGGCCCGGCATCGGCCGACTCACCCTGACCGCCATCGAGAACCGAGACATCCCGCTGTTGCAGGGCTGTGTCATCGTTATCGCACTGATATACATGGTGTCGAACTTCATGGCCGACGCCTTCTACTCGTACGTCGATCCGCGTATCCGGTACGGAGGTGAGAACTGATGTCGACCGAATCGGGCCGGTTCACGCTGAGCGACGAGCGCAAGGCCCACTACAGCCGATTCCTCAGGATGTTCCGGGCAAACGAGAAGGCGATGATCGGCCTCGGCATCATCACGATCATCGTCCTGACGGCGATCTTTGCGCGTCAGATCACGGTGTTCGATACGACTATCCAGCCGTTTTCGCTCATCCCGCACGACCCACAAGAGACCGACGTGGTCAACCGCGAACTCGGTCCCACACTCGAACATCCGATGGGGACCGACGACCTCGGCCGCGACATCCTGAGCCGCGTGATGGTGGGTGCGAGAATCTCACTGTACGTCGGCTTCCTGTCGATTTCGGCAGCGATGGTTGCGGGAACGACGATCGGCATCATTGCGGGCTACTACCAAGGTCTCGTCGACGAGGGCTTGATGCGGACGATGGACGCGATGATGTCGTTCCCGCCGATCCTCCTTGCGCTCGTGATCGTCGCGGTGATGGGATCGTCGCTTACCAACGTGATCATGGCGTTGGCACTGGTCTACACGCCGTTTATCGCGCGTGTCGCACGCAGTGCCGCGCTCTCGGTTCGCAACGAATCGTATATCGAAGCCGCGGTCGCCCGCGGCGAGAGCGACGGCTACATCATCTTTAGAGAGGTGTTGCCCAACTGCGTCGGACCGCTGCTCGTCCAGGGATCGATCAACATCGCCTTTACGATGCTGCTCGAAGCGAGCCTCTCGTTTCTCGGACTGGGCGTCCAACCACCGGACTCGTCGTGGGGACTGATGATCAATCAGGGATGGTCGTTCATGGGCGACGCCCCGTGGATCGTCTTCTTCCCCGCCGCGGCGATCGGCTTTGCCGTCATCGGGTTCAATCTGCTCGGCGACGGCTTGCGTGACGTTCTCGATCCAAAAGGAGAGATCATCGAATGACAGAACCTACGACGAACACGACGACCGCCGGACTCAGCGAGTCGACCGACTCCGCTCGGGCCGGATCGGTCGACCGGCCAGCCCCACTGCTGGCGGTTGAATCGCTCCGCACACAGTTCCGGACCGAAGACGGCACCGTGACCGCCGTCGACGACGTCTCGTTCTCGATCGGCGAGGGCGAGGTACTCGGCATCGTCGGCGAGTCCGGTGCAGGAAAGAGTGTGACCGCGAAGTCGATCCTCCGGCTTATTCAGTCGCCGGGCGAGATCGTTTCCGGCTCTGTTGACTTCGACGGACAGGATCTGCTCGAACTCTCCGAATCGGCTATGCGAACGGTTCGTGGCAACAAGATCACGCTGATCCCACAGGATCCGATGACTTCGCTCAACCCGGTGCTCACCGTCGGCGAGCAGATCGTCGAGACGATCCTGACCCACCAGGATGTGAGCAAGGCGGAGGCCCGCGAGATCGCCATCGAGGCGATGGAAGAAGTCGGCATTCCCGACCCCGCCTACCGGATCGACGAGTATCCACACGAGTTTTCCGGCGGCATGCGCCAGCGGGTGCTCATCGCCATCGGGCTGTCCTGCGAGCCAGATCTCATCATCGCTGATGAGCCGACGACAGCACTCGATGTGACGACGCAGGCGAAGATTCTCGATCTGTTGAACGAACTGCGAGAAGAACGCGGCGTTTCGATTCTCATGATCACGCACAATCTCGGCGTCGTCGCCCAAACCTGCGACCGGGTTGGCGTCATGTACGCCGGAAACCTCGTCGAGACCGGGCAGGTCGACGACGTCTTCGAGCGACCGAGGCACCCCTATACCCGCTCGTTGATCGACGCCATTCCGAGCATCGATGCCGACCGCGACCGGCTGTACGCCCTTTCAGGATCGATGCCGGATCTCCGGGGGCTTCCCGCGGGCTGTAACTTCGCCGACCGCTGTCCACACGCGACCGACGAGTGCCGCGTCGGTGACGATCCGATGCTCGAATCACCGGCAGATGCGCCCGCTGGATCGGCCGCGGCTTGCATCCGAGCCGAGGACCTCGATCTCACAGAGCCTACTATCGAGGAGGGCATCAAACGTCGACACCACGAGATCCACAGCGAGCCGCTGCTCGAAGTCACGGGGTTGAAAAAGTACTTTTCGGCGGGCGATGGCCTGTTCGGCAACGTCTCGATCAGCCGTGGCGATGGGGGGATGCCGACGCTCGAACGGCGATATGTGAAGGCGGTCGACGGCGTCGACTTCACCATCCACAAGGGCGAAACCGTCGGGCTCGTCGGTGAGTCGGGCTGTGGAAAGTCGACGGTTGCACGAACCGTTCTCAAGCTCCTCGAACCGACAGACGGGGAGATCTACTTCGACGGACACCCGTTGCACGAGCTCGGAACCAGAGAGATTCGGAGCCTGCGACAGGAGATGCAGATCATCTTCCAAGACCCACAGAGCTCGCTCAATCCCCGGAAGACGGTCGGCCGGATCATCGGCCGCGGGATGGAAAAACACGGGATCGCTACCGGCGAGGAGAAACGCGAACGCACCGAGGAGCTGCTCGAACGGGTCGGCTTGCAGGCGAGCGACGTCGACAAGTATCCACACCAGTTCTCGGGCGGCCAACAGCAGCGGATCGCCATCGCCAACGCGCTGGCGGTCGAGCCGGATCTCATCGTCTGTGACGAGCCGGTCTCGGCGCTCGACGTGAGTGTTCAGGCCCAGATTCTGAATCTGCTCGACGACGTTCAGGACGATTTCGGGCTCTCGTACCTGTTCATCTCGCACAACATCAGTGTCGTCCGGCACATCTGTGACCGGGTCGCGGTGATGTACCTCGGAAAGATCGCGGAGTTCGGCTCGGTCGACGCCGTCTTCGAGCCGCCGTATCACCCCTATACCGAGAGTCTCCTGTCGGCGGTTCCACACGCCGATCCGACCAGACGGGTCGAGCGCATCCTGCTCGATGGGTCGGTTCCGAGTCCGATCGATCCACCGACGGGCTGTCCGTTCCACACGCGTTGTCCGAAGAAGATCGGCGATGTCTGTGAGCGCGAGGACCCGACCGCCGAATCGGTCGGTGAGGACCACGTCATCGCCTGTCATCTCTCGACCGAAGCGATGAGTGACCCGGTCTTTGACGGGTCGACCGGAGAGACAGAACTGCCAGAGGAGGCCGACTAGTGACGTTCTCGATCTGTGCGAGCCTCGATGGTCGGCACGGAGCTGCGGTGGCGACGAAATCGATCGCGGTCGGCAGTACGGTCCCGTTCGTCTCGCACTCGGGGGCGGTCTGTACGCAGGCGACGACGAACACACCGCTCGGGATCAGGGCAGTCCGTCGATTGGACGAGGGCACGCCGATCGACGAGACGCTTACGTCGCTTCTGGCTGACGACCCCCACGCCTCGTGTCGACAGGTCCACGGCGTCGACGGCGAACAGACCGCCGTGTTCACCGGCTCAGAGTGTGTCTCGTGGGCGGGTGACTACGAGGGTGGGGGTCTCACCGTCGCCGGGAACATGTTAGCCGGAGTCGAGGTGATCGATGCGGTCGTCGACCGGTTTGAGGCGACCGCGGACCGGCCGCTTGACGAGCGGCTCCTCGCGGCGCTAGATGCCGGAGAAGACGCAGGCGGGGACAAACGGGCGGGCCATGCACAGAGTGCAGCCCTCGTCGTCTACGACCGCGAGAATCCACGGCTCGCACACGACCTCCGGGTCGACGAACATGCGCGAGCAGTTGAGGAGCTCGGACGGATTCACAATGCTGCGAGTGCTCTTGATGTGGAGTGGGATGAAGAAGTTCCCTTAGCAGACCGTCAGCGATACCCCATCGACTGAAGACATACGTAGCGAACCGAAGCGAGGAATCGGCGGTTTTTCCAAGTAGGATCGGTCGACAGTGAAATGGACTATGCACCGGTTCTGATGGCTGGCGAGTGTGTCGAGTTGGTTTGCTCAGCACGGATCTTATCAGATTAACGCTTTTCGCCGGTTCGGACTGTCCAAGGTGAGTGGAGGCACTCTGTGAGACCTCGAATAGTAAGATGCGTTGGTGTATCTGACAAGTTTGGACCGAGAGAGACGACTATTTCCTTACCCACAGAGTCCATTCGGCCACCACTAACACGAAAACTACGCACAAAATGGATCATCCTCCGAGATTGTGGCAACCCACAATCCCGGAGGATGGAATTGATGCGTGCCTTCAACTCATTTCCTGTATAAGATGTGAAAACTATTCTAAATAACGTCTTCTTCGTGTAGTTCCTCGACCGGCAGTACGGTAGTAAGTCGATCGGCCACGGTCGGGTCGATTACGGAGGATCAAGGAGAAAGCCTCGCGCTTTAGCGCTGTCTCTTACCCACAAGTTCTAACGCCGTAGCTGACCAATCAACTCCAGGAAATGGGACGCCGTTCGCGGGGCTGGCGATCAATAGCTGATGAAGATGGACAGCTGTGTGACATGGATGTCTCTGG
>NZ_JAQFWV010000069.1:0-16745 GCF_056175805.1 Halohasta sp. A2
CGATCGCCAGATAGCTGAGTTTGCCTCTCTTTTTGTCAACGCTGCTGGATCGGTTGAGCAAATTATACTGCGGTGTCTTCGACCGATATCGATGACTGAGAGTGTGAGAATTCTTAGACAGGCTCTGTAATCGAAGTTATTGTGAGACTAACCCAGCAGAGAACGTTTCTCTCGACGACACCGATTACAACCATATCGACCCACAAACCTCGCAGAAGGTCAAGATATTACAGCAACGTGGCAATACTGATGACGCCGTCGTCGCAATCCCGCCCGAAGACATCCAGAAAATATTCGAGCAACCTGGGACACCGGCAATCCGAAACGAACTGTTACTCCGGTTACTCTACCAGACCGGTCTTCGGTCAGTCGAATTAGCCAATATTCGACTCCAAGATATCGACTTCGGCAAGCGAGAAATTCGAATCACTTCGGCAAAAGCTGATCCAGGCGATGAGAACTATATCCGGTATGTGTACTATCACGAGAACTTGGACTACTTGATGCGTGAGTGGGTTAAGAAGCAACGACACTCGTACCCGACTGCGGATGAGTCAAACTATCTGTTTTTAACCCAGCAAAAGCCGCAGATGCGACCGACCTACATTAGCCGGATTGTGAAAGAACAAGCCAAAGAAGCAGGCGTTAACGAGCCGATCGGTGAGGATGCAAACGGGAACACAAGATGGCTTGTGACCGCACACACGTTCCGTCACTCTATGGCCTCTCATGCCGCAAATGGGACTCATCCCGCAGATCCCGATGGAGATGGGATTCCGGTGCACATGCTGGCGAAAATTCTCGGGCACCGGAAACTGGATACAACGATGAAATACGTGTCGACCGACTGGGAGCAGATTGGAAAAGTGGTACAAGACCGTGGACCGCGATGATGCTTCATAGCCCATAACGTTACAGCCAGTGTGCAATCATCCGCCTGTGATCGATGATGGTCACTACGTCTCTGTACAATGAACAAGAATTTGTACATTGTACAAGCACACGGTCACACTACAGATTCAACATAGCCTCAGCTGTGGAGATGTGAGTAAATAGGGTATACGCTCTTGGGTAGAAGATTGTTGGTCAGTTCTCAGCAGTAGCTGGAGCAATCGTGTTGTGGAACAACTCGGTTACGTGATTCGATGCTCTACATAGAGGTTCCATCTTGCACAGGACGTTCTGATAGAATCTGTATGAGTTAGTTGGTCACCCCCGTGATCGAGCGATGGTAACCGATAAGTCACTGTTTGTATTTTATATGAGTTCAGAATTCATTTTAGCGATTAGCATACGCGTTGGATTGAACGGTAGGTGTGGTCTACGTTCAAAAAATCATAATATGAGAAATGCTTTATTCTGATATTCCTAATTTAGAATGCTGAGAGAGCCGGGGGCACCTTCGCGGGGGCAAAGTCTCTCTCAGCAATTCGACTACCGTACTAACCTTTAAAAGTATACTGGCAAAAACATTTTATTGAACCACTATCCAAAACAGAAAAGATAGTTTCAGATTAACGTCAAAGGGGAAAGCCGAGGGGGTGGGGGACAGAAACTACCTCTCTGGGGGATGAGAGTGGTAACGGTGATGGAGAAAATCAACGTCACCCGGACAGAGGTGTATCATTGATTTTCCCCATAACCGGACCTATACGCCCAAGAGTAATAACATAGCCTTCTAATAGATATGAATATCTACTGCCTGTCATTAATTATGTGCAAGACACGGTGCTGTGCATGGTCACTGAAGTGATCTATGATTTAATGTTTCAACATGGCAATTATTCATATTTAGAAGTACGCTCTTGTTGCGGAGATTGTTGGTGAGTCATAGTGCAGCGTCGAGAATGGTTTTTAGAGCTTCTTCTCCTGGTTTTCGATAGACGCGACGACGAAGCTGAAACGCTCTGAGGTACGGCGTGAGTTTGTCCTTGGAGACACCTCGATGGGGCGAGAGCCAGGATCGAACCAGCGATCCGTGGCTCTCGCAGGTGTTCACGTGAACGTCTCCATCAACGTACTCGCCGTCACCATGGACGACGTATTCACGGGTGAATGCGTCGTCCTCGTCAAGCGGTTCATACGCCCGAAAGCCGTCAGTATAGACAGTCAGCGACTCCTGTTGGCTGTCAGCCAGCAGGAGTCGAATCGTCGATTCATCGGCGGCTTTCGCTGGGATCACGTACCGCTCACCGGTGCCGCGATCAGCCAAAATAAACACAGGTGGCTTGTCCTTTTCATATGTTCCACGTCCACGCGTAGAGAGGCCACGCGAGCGCGACGGCTGGTCGCGCTCGCGGCCTTTGAGTCCTGCTTTCACGTACAGCTCGTCGATTTCAACGGGTCCTTCGAGATGTGGCAGAGGCGCGTCCAGCGCTTCCTGCGGGCGCTGGACGCGCCGATAGATCGTCTTGTAGGAAACGTCGATCTCCACGTCAAGCTGTCTGAGACTCGTGTTGAAGCGGATATAGGTGTAGACAGCGAGGAACCACTTCTTCAGAGCAATCGATGAGTGTTCAAAAACGGTGGCTGTCTGATCGTTGAACGTCCGGTCGCAATTTTTACACCGGTATCGCTGAAACACTCGATAGCTGCCGTACCGAATCACGGATTCGGCACGGCAGCGTGGGCAATAGACGCCGTCACGCCAGCGAACCTGTCGCAGCAGGTTCGCGGCTCGACGCTCCGAGACAAATGTCTTGATTGGGAACATCGTTTGTCGGGTGACACGGACGTGTCACCCTTGCCCGCTGTGACTTCCAGCTACTGCTGAGAACTGACCAACAATCCTCTACCCAAGAGCGTAGGGTATAATTAAATCCACCAAATGAATTACTTTTCATTAACCCCGTGCAAGACTGTGAGCGCATATCTCGCACAAGTAGTTGTTCAGATAGCGGTCTTCAAATCGGTCAGTACAGGGGAATTCAACTACCATCTTGGTCAGCGATCTTCCAAGTATAGATCAAAATCAGCCAGATTGAACGGTTTTGATGCGACCAAAATCCCGAACCCCAGAGGATCTGTCGTCTTGTGCACCACCGGCGCATAGGCGGGTTTATTCGACGGATTCTGTGGATAGATGTCCCACTAACGCTTTTCCTGGACGCAGCGTTACGACTAAACGACGGATGACACAACGAGTACAACTCAATGAGTGGGAGACTCTCAGTAATGAACTGCGTCGATTCGGTCAGATGGGTGCTGTGACGACTGCTGATGATCGGATTCACATCGACTTCGGCTCTGCACATATCGAGCTGTCCCGCGATGGGACGCTCCAGACGGGAATGCAATTACATGACTTTACACACGACGATATCGTTGCGGTTGTCGTGGATCACGACACTGGTACCCTCACAGTTGACGCAGATCCGGTAACCTACACGTTCAGACGGCCAGGAGGATAGTCAGGTGTCAAATAGCCGCAGTGTCTCAATATCTCTAATCACCTGTATATAACTCGCCAGTTCATCGTCCACCGTGAAGAGTTATTCAAGTGTTGACTTTTATTCGGCATGGGTGCCCATCATCTCCCGTTGACGATGGTGACTACACACTCTATATTCAACTCATATTTTCTGTCAGTCTCAGACGGTCTCGCCAGAGTGTCCTTCTTCAATGCCGATATTCTCTATCACGTGCCGTTTGATTTCTTTTTCCCGTTCGATGACGAAGTTGTCAAAGTCATCGTCGAGCAAACATTCATACGCAGATTCAGAAATGAAATGCTCCTGCAGTAGACTCTTTACTTTTTCTTCACTGCCGTGCGTCTCTTTCATTTCTTTAACGTAGTCAGAGGGCTTGTTTCGCTTGATCTTGTTATTGGTCTCGTCCAAAATCAGCGTGCGGTTCACTATTGAATCTCGATAGAGGTCAAAAGATTGTCTTTTGTCTTGATCAATTCCCTGTACCTTTTTCGGGAAGATGTGATGATCGTTGATGCGGTGGTCAGTAAAATCACCTGTCCCCAAGATGTTTCCACGATAGAAGTCTCTTGGCCCGTTCAATGCGAGCAAACAGATCACGCCATTATATCGCCCAGATCCTTTGTCAGTACTTATCAATTCGAGTTCCTCAATGAATTCAGCATCGACCTTTGCGATCTGTTCCATCGTCTTACTTTGGGAAATCCATTCTTTCCAATCTCGGAAATCGCTCCCCATTACCGTGTCTGAGGAACCACCGTAGTCTTTTGAAAAGACAGCAGCCCAGTACCACCGCTTCAGCATCGTTCGGAACTCGGGATCATCGACAGAGCAGTCGTACTCCCACAGGACAGCCGAAATAACCGGAAGCATAGTCCCGTATGGGATGTACTCTTCTCGAATTGCTCCGAAATCACGGCCGCCCGTGTTCATTAAGATTGAGCGGGCATCTTCGGCATAGTCGACAGCTGTGTTCCACAGCTCTTCGAAAGCTGCCCCCGATTCTACTAGGACTTCCTCATACCGAGTACCATCTGGTTCCTCACGTACTGTTTCTTCGCCAGGGATCAGATTGTAGAGATACTTCGAAGAACAGTAGTTCTGTTTCCGAAGCGAAATGATTTTCAGGATATTGATGTTCATACTGGAGTCCATTGATTTCAGCGTCTCGGGGACTTCGCGTTCCCAGAGACCCTTCCGTAGTTCCACTCCATACGGGTACAGGAACGCATTCATCAGATCAAAGGTGGACAGTGTCATTCCGCTCGCATTCACCTTAGCGAAAATATTGCAGATGTCCCTGATGTCTCGTTCAGAGCTAAGTGGGTAATGGACGAAGTTGTAGTTGAGAATTCGCTGGAACATATCCCTAACTTTGAACTCGATCACGTCCTCTGGCAGAACGTCTGAGTGCTCTTCGATGAAGCGCTTTGACCACTGGTTAAATTCCCTGGAGTTAATGTAGCTATTATCCGGATTCTCCGGATCTGTAGCTGACAAAACACAGAGTGGAACTCTCCCTTCCTCAATCCACTCGTCACGATCCTTCAAATCATCCCAGTCACGATGATGTCTGAAGTACTTGTAGGGTATCGCTTCGTCGTACTCCTCATTCAGCGCTTTCACCAAGTCAAGATAGAAAACGTAGTAGGACTTCCGGCTGGGGAACTTCTTCTCCGGATTATAAATCGCGTAGTAGAGTGACGACAACCTCTGTTGACCATCCAGCACGGCCTGTTGAGGAATACCCTCAATAGAAGCGCCCGGCCTTGTTTAGACGATTAGGCTCGGTCGGTCTGGAGGGTGTATCACTAGTATCGCTTTGCTAGCAGCTTCTAAGAAGTACCAAATTTACTAGGAACTGAAGCGGGATGGAATGGGTGTGCAAACCAAGACCTCCCGCTTCGCAGAGACAATTGTATCGCTCTCCAAAAAAGCCGTCGCTGGTGAGCCAGCTCCGGCATATCGACCCGGAAAAGGCGGGTATGCCGATTGGGTAATTCTAGCCGTTCAGGGGTTCAAAGAGTATCTCAATCACGATTACAGAAAGCTGATGGATGTACTGCGAGAAATGCCAAGAGTTGCCCAATCACTTGATTTAACGGTTGAAACGCTTCCTCACTTCTCGACGATCTGTGCGCGGAAGCAAGAGATTCCGATGAAGCGGTGGCGAGCGATGCTCGACGCGTCGGTTGAACTGTACGATCTCGGAGATGTACAAGCAATCGACGCAACGGGCGTCGATCGTGTCCAAGCGAGCCAGCACTACGCGAAACGGACAGACTACACGTTTGAGGCGGTAAAGACCACGCTGCTCATCGATTGTGAAACGAGTGCAATTCTAGACATACACTGTTCGACGAAACAACCACACGATACACAGGTCGGCTGGCAGGTGCTCGTGCGGAATCTTGGAAAGCTGACGGCTGTGGCGGCGGATAAAGGATACGACTGGGAAGCACTCCGGACGAAGTTACGCTCTGAAAATATCACACCGCTTATTCCGCAACGCGGCCCCGGTTTGCGGGGATGGGCGAGAAACTTGCTCATTTTTGATGGGGCGTATCACCAGCGCTCGAACGCTGAGTCGGTGTTTTTCGGATTACGGCAGCGATACGGTGAGACGCTGTGGGCGAGAACGTGGTTCGGACAGTTCCGAGAACTTGTCATGAAATCAGCGGTGCGAAACATCGAACGCGCAATCGAGGAGTCAAACCGATGAATTCGGGCGTCTAAACAACGCCGAAGCGCCCCATACAGGATCCCACTCCTCTTGTTCTGCTTTAGTTTCGAGGGTGTCATAGAAGTGTTCACATGGTTTGTTGAATCAACTCTAACGAATTGAAAACGCCGTACACTTGGTGCACGCTATTCTTAGCTTGTCGTAGCTATGGCGAAAGAGAAGTTCGGAGTCGCTGTTGACGAGGAAATCGTGCGAGAACTAGATGAATTGGTCGCTAAATGTGACGATCTCGGAGTCAGCCGCTCCGAGATCGTCGAAGCCATCCTCACAGCATTCGTTCAATCCGAGACGAATCACGTTAAACAGGTTCGAGAGATCATTATTCGGACACGAAAAGGTACTCTCTAACAGATTTTAAACGTCGTGCACCTTGTGCACGCATCTCTAAGGAAGTAAACCGTTATAATAGTAACTTAACTGACTATAGTGTGTGAAGAGTTCTATGACACGCTCTTAGTTTCGTCTAGATCCCAGAATAGAAGCAAGCCCGTGTAATAATCTTGAAGTATCGACTGAAAAAGCTCTGATGCCATCGAGGGCTCCCACTCGAATCCCCGCTGAAAGTAGGGGATAACGAAGTCTCCAGAATCAACATCCCTCATCAACTCACTCACGTTTTTCGTCCCAGGATTCTCTGATTTAACCATACCTTCCCCATCACTCGAATAATTGTTATATCTTGTCGTGACTCTTGCAGAGTCGATGAACCTACCAACGATGACGAGGTTCGTCAAGTGGCACGTATAGTATATACTTAGGAGGTGACGAACCGGCCTACTCTGACTTTGGAGTTATTCGCTCTATCTATAATCTGGTACTGTGACTAGCAAAGTTGTGACCAAGCTACTCCCCAAAGTAATCGTCAGCAATACTCGACAAGGAGTCATCTGGGTGAGACTGTGGTCTGGTCTCACGTGATCCGGTCTTACGGGCGAGTTCACGTATTCGCTCAATATCAGCATCGTCGATTTGGGTGATGTTGAACCCCTCTTGACCACAGTACTGCACCTTCTCAGAGAGTCTTCCAGCCTTGATCTCGGACTGTATGTCTCCGTAGGATACCTTCGGGATTACTTCCTTAACCGCTGAAAAGGTGAGCCGGGCTCCGTCCGCGTCGTCGAGAGAGACATCCTCAACAGTCAAGATGTGGCTGAGGCACGCGCCGTGTTCATCCACGCTACTAGTACAGTAGAGCAAGATTTGATCACCTGGCTCGACGCACAGCCACGCTTCCTGACGGCCGAACCCGTCCCGCTTCCAGTATGGACTGGCGTTGAAGTATTCGCCGTGTTTGAGCGGTTCGTCACAGAAACGAGGACCTTGCGCGCCTGCTATGTACTCCGGTTGTGCCTTCTCCTCAATAACATGGCCGCTGACTTGGATCAAAAAGGCCGACATACTATTATTTGGATATACGTCGAACCTCTTTACTGAAATATACATCCCAAAATACGCAACTATCGGTTACCACTACCGATTGATTCGGCCTGATAGTCGAAATGCTACTTACTCGTTGAAATTTCTAACAGCTCAGAGGGGAGTTCAGATAGCCGAGCAAGGAACAATGCACGTATCGACCATCGCTAAGTCACCATCACCGGTTGTACTGAGCGATAGATACAGAGAATGTATGCAACATCGTCCCCACAATCGGCATATTAGTCAAACTGATCAAATCCACGGAATCGATTGTTTCCCCAAGTCTCGGTGGTGGAGTCGACTCCGAGTCACATGGCCGCACGCCACGCCTCAACTTAGTCGGCTACACTCCTTGGGTCGAATCAGCGCTCAAAATGAAATAAGTTGTTCTCCACTTCTGCTCGAAGCTGTGTTGGCTCATCTCTCTTTCTCTCGATGGAGTTGCGAACTTAGCGCAGACACTAAGTCCGACATCTGGGCCTTTACGGAATGGTGGCTTTCCACCCATGCCCCTTGGGCTTGTGACCGGCTTGATCTGTCGGAGTACACGATACAAAAGTACTACGACTACCGAATCCACGAAGAGAAGATGGCCGCACAGAAGGTCGCAATGGAGTTAGTGAACAAAGACAATGCCTGGTAGGGAGAACAATTGGGTTAAAGGGTCTCCTTGAGTGGGAGCTCCGTCTCCAGTTGGCATTGTATGCGGTCCAATCGATCTTCTACAAAATCCGGGTAGTTCTGATACTCGTGGAGACTCGGATCCTCTGGTATCCGGTGTTCATTGAAGTACTCCTCTCTGTCGCAATAGGAATCGACGTTTCCGTCGTCAATCCGATCAAGCCAATCGGTTAGATTCCGGTCACTCTTCGATTGGTTCTCCGTCGGACTGAGGAGCTGTAGGTTGGCAATATGGTCGCGGTTGTCCTTGAACCAGTCAATTCGCTCAGGCTCAACACCGTTCTCCTTGAGGAACTCTTCGTCTCCTAGCTTCCCTCTCGGGAAGATATGGTCCACTTCGTATCGTTTGTGCCCCGCTCGGCGATTCTCGTAGAGGTGAGTGAGGAGCACGTTCTTGCGCGAGCCCGACCGATAGTCCACCTCCTCAAGCAACTCGGCGAGTACCTCGGTGTCGAGCTTGACGACTGCACCGCTCCCTCGTAAGTCGTCCAGAATCTCTGTCGCGGGGAATGCGTCCCCTTCGGCCTCCTCAATGTGTCCTCTAGCTGTTTTCAGTACTCTCTCCGAGCCGATGTTCCCGAACACACCGTTCAGAACTGTGGTCGCAAGCCAGTAGTGAATGACTGAATCGGTGGGCGTCAAGGAGCGGTCATTTTGATACAGATACTGGATGACAGGTGAAACAACGTTCTTGCTGGACAGGGCCCCGTTATGAAATCCGAGGTCTGAGGAAAGCCTGAATGCGTCACGGATCGCTTGCTCGAACTCTTCGTCTTGGAAGATGGTTTCTGCCTCACGCAGATCGTCACCATCGTATCGCCCATTTCGACGGAAGGCGGGACGCTCCCCAGAGAACAGGAGGAGCGTCCGGAGAACGAAGTTCTTTCCGAATGAGAATCCCCACTCGGAAAGTTCCTCGTCTCCGGATAGCCTTTCGGTGAACTGCTCTATCTGCTTTTTCGCGTCGGTCGGACCGCCGTCTTCATCGACCTTCTCCCAGTAACCAGTTAGCAGAGCAAGCAATATGTCGACTCCACTCAGAACCTTTCCGCCCTTGTTTCGGCGGATGAACAGCTCCCTGGCTGTCTTTTCGTCTGTGAATGTTCGTTCGTAGAGGATAGATTTTCGCTGGTTCACTCCCCACCAGAGCCGTTCCAAGTTCGACTTGACTCGGGGATGGTCATCGGAATCAACTTTGGCTTCTATTTTGGGAAGCGTTTTATCGATCAAATTGTCTTTTCCGACGAACGAGTCGTGATTGAGTTCATCCGTATCGTCCACTAGTTCGTTGACTGGGAACCAGTAGCAGTCACCCGACTCGCTCAACCCGCCGGATTTCCTGAAATCGAACTCATACACGAGATCGCGATCATGCTCGCTGGTCTGGTCTCCCGACAGTAAGTCGAGGTACAACTTCCGCTGGTTCCATGCGCCACGGTTGCTGACCCATCCCCCGTGCTTCCGCGTCGTGAAGCTCCCGGTCAAACTGAGGTAGAAGGAAGTCAGGCGCTGTTGACCATCAAGCACAAGGGAGTACGAGTCAGGTAGTTCTTCGAAATCGAACCGTTGGCTATACCGTTGGATATGGTCCTCAAACGAGAACGCCCGCGAGTCCACGTAATGCTGGATGAACGAGTAGGCTGGCTCCCTCCGTGGTCCGTCTTTCTTCTCATTCCAGATTAAGAGCGACCCGAGAGGCAATCCTCGAAGAAGAGAGTCCCACAGCATCTTGATTTGATTCTGGCTCCAGCAGTAATCTCGTTGGAGACAGGGAATGAATATTGAGTCGTTCAGGCGTGGGAGAATCTCGCAAATCCATTTCGTCTCCGAGGTTTGCTCCTCCATCATTGCGATGCAGAGGAATTATAATCGGATCGTAATATTGCCACCGAAACCATTTCGTTGAGGAATCTGGGATGAAATCCTTTGGCATTAACATAATCAGCGTGCGGGGTACATAGCAGTATACAGCATACTTCTATCAGAAGATAGTGTTGAGTTACTTCAACTGAACACAAAGAATTAGTGCAGCTCGACGACAACGCTTGTTTCAAGTCGAAAGCAGTGAACCACGCGCTCACTACACAATAGGCAAATACTGATAATCTACTGGGAATGGATTTGAAGCTGGTTCCGATAACTTGCCCTGTAATGGGCGATCACCACTTTCGTAGATTGGTCACAATCTCGTGGGTCCAGCCGTGACTACGTCGGCCGTAGTTTGTTCTCCACCGGTTCGTAGAGTTCCCCACTCTGTGTTAGCTTATTGATTGTTTTCTCGGCTCTTTGAGGAACGAATCCCCTTTCAAACATTTCCTGAATAACTTTCTTGACGGGCACTCCGTCCGCAAACTCGTTGGTCAAATCAGAGACGATGGAGATAACTGCTTTCTCACGTTCGCGCTGAGACATTGATCTCCCTGTCTCGACTATGTCCACATCAAGCTCTCCAGTATCTGGATCAATTCCGACATCCTCTAGCGAGCGTTTGACCAACTCTATCGTGTACCTGACATCGATATCCTCAATAACATCTGAATGTCGGGCACGGGCACTCGCCGCTGCCAACCTCACCATTCCCTCAAGCTGTCGTGGCGTTATCGGGACTGGTTTGTCATCACTGTCAGCAGCACTTCTTACCTCTTGGTAGAACTGACTGAGCTTCTTGCCCTGTTCGTTGGGAAGCTTTGGGATATGCGAATCCGCTTCGGCAACCCAAGCTTGGAGGAATTCAGTGGCATCTGATTTCCCCTTGTCATTAGTAGCGTTTTCTTCTGAAAACGCCTCGCTGAACTTCGATATTACAGCGTCCGCGACGCACTCATCGTGAGCCTCATCCCCGTCGTCTACCATTGTAATGATCAGATCGAACCGGGAGAGGAGAGACGGTGGCAAATCCAGCTGAGATGCGACCGATTCATACTCGTCCCAGCGACCGTATTTCGGGTTGGCAGTCGCTAGTACGCTCGTCTCTGCCGGGAACGTAACACTTTGATCAGCAACAGAAACGGAGACCCGTTGTGATTCGAGCGGGTTGTGCAGCTCGTTCACAGCATCATCGTCGACCTTATCGAGTTCGTCGATGACCAGAAGTCCTCCACTCGCTCGGACGATGGCTCCTGCCTTCACCGTCCAACCGTTGAGATCGGTATTGGTCGCCGCCGCAGTCAGACCAACACCGGTGACACGTGTGGAGACAAACTCGGAACACGGGACGATATCTGCGGCGAGTTCAGCAACATCGGTTTTTCCCGTACTCGGGTCACCGCAAGCAAATAGGTGGATGTTACCACGAACACTTCCATCAACCGATGCCGGGGCACACGCTTGGAACAGAACGGCCATCTTGAGCATCCGAAGGTCAGAACCTTTCGGTGCGTACATAGACGGGAGCATCTTTGAGTCGACAATCGTGTCGATGGGATCGTCTTCTTGTTCAACAGTCTCTATTTCATCCCGATAGGACTCAATGTCGACCCCTGTTTCATCAGCAAGTACGATGTCACTGGCTTCCAGCAGGTACGGCCGCTCCCAGTCAGCGGTATCTTTTGTGGTCAGGTAGCCGGTGATAACAACCCGTTGCCCGACCGACCCGGTATACTCGCCTGCTAGATCTCCAGTTACCGATACGGTGAGGTTCTCAACGCCATCGCTGGCATGTTCCGGTGGAGTTTGAAGCTTCAGCTTCTGGTAGTCGATCAGGTCTGACTTGTTTTCATTGAGCACGAACGGACCCTCCCGCTCGCAGCCACTGCAATCATGAGGCTCCTCTAAGTCATCGGAGGTGACTTTTTGCTCAATGACATTTTTGGTTCCGCATCGCCCACACACGAATACACCCGTATTAACAACCGGCGTGACGCCAGTTGTAAGATCGACTTGGCCTTCAATGGCGTGGAGCTGTTCCGTCTCGTTTGGTGAATATTCACCGACTAATCGTCGATCTTCAACATCCACCCATCGGATGGAAATTTCTTGAGCTGAGACATTCTTATTGATGATTAGTTCCAACAATGATTTGAGGCCCTTTACGTTGGGTTTGCTCCCATTTTCGATAACATGTGGCTGGTCGATAAGGTCATAATACAACTCAGAGTTGTATTCTTTCAGCGTTGTGGCTGACAGCTGGATCCACGTCTCACTAGTAAGCCGGTCCAGGAACGCTTTAATCTCATTCTCGTGGTATTCTGTGAGCCAATCGTAGAGTAATTGATCCACCTTGGGAAGTGACTCTTCTTCCGATTCGGATATCCACCGACCAATCTTTGAGGCTTCTCGATCACTCTTCGTCATCGTCAACACCTCCTAGCACCCGAAGACCGGAGTCGGTGGATGGGTCCGAATTATTACTCGTTGAGAGGTCCCATTTGAGTTGCCGCGGTGCAATATTGATGCCTTGCTCGGTGACTCGTGAGCGGACATCGTGGCAAACTTGATCGATTGCCTCGTCAGTAGCGACGCCATCATTTTGGATCTTAGCTGCGGCTTTTAGTTCGCTCATTTGTGAGGCGATCCCAAGTGAGGGGTTCTCTACGAGCGTCTCAATCATGGAGTTAAGCACTTCTTCGTATGATCTCCTGTCTTCTTCCTGCTGCTCGATTTTGGAGCGTAGCCGACGCTTCTGGTCTTCTAGTTCATCTCGCTCGTCTTTCAGAGATTGAATGTGGGTGTTGATTTCCGTGATTTCTGCTTCGAGTTCTTCTTCCTGCCGACGCATCGCGGCGATAGTGTCATTTTCGATACCCAAGCGCATATTGAGAGCCTCGGTAATCGTTTTCCACATGTCTTCATCCCGAGACTTGAGTTCTTGCTTTAGCTCAACGGGAATTTCGATGTGAATGCTTTCACGAGTTTCCCGTGACATCTAAGCGCTCACCTCACGTGGCTGTCGGGAAGGTCCGCAGCAAGTACGATTGCTTGTATATGTGTTACGCGTGTGCGCACGTTCGCACGCGGACTTCACATGGTGAATTCGTCTTCGTTGTGTTCGAACTGTTTCAGTTCTTTCTTCAAACATTGCACCTACAGATTGGGAGGGGTGGTATCGCTGGATTGCTCCGTGCCCTTCCCCCCGCCGACAGATTTATATACCCACTTAGAATGTTCTCTGGATGTGCGAGACGCAGGACGTATGCACGGAGAATTGTTCTCCAAGGTGCCGAAGCTCGGACCTGGATTAACTTCGTCGATTCCGACATCGCAAGAGAGCCATGGTCCACCACTTGAACTCGATGTTAAGGAAAATCAAAATCTCAATTCGAAGTACGTGTTCTCAGGAGTACAGCGCGAGCTGATCAAAACTGGAGACGTCAGTAACCGGTCGAAACGAAACAAAGGTGTTCTGCAGAAACGAGATCGTCTCCCGGATCGCATACAGCACCTTATTGAGGACGTTGCACTCCTTCATAACACGCCATACCTGTCGAACGATAATTGGGAGTCCGGGAGAGTGGAGAGAAAACGTACACAGTCAGTATGGGCTGATCTCCAACGAAAGTTAGGCTCAAGCAATGAAGAAACGAGCCTTGAAGACCTATCGCCTGAAGAGAGGGAAGTCAAACAATATAAGTCTCCCTTTAATAGCAACTCAGATCTCTGGGAGGAGTTGATTTCAGTCGTCCCACGGGGACAGCAAGTCCGGGATGACGTGTTTTTCCATGGTGCTTCTGTCGCATCAAGAGAAACCCAGTTTGGATACGAGATCGGTAGTCTATTGCGCATCTTGCGGCCAGATCATGATGAGGACATTCCAGGCGTTGATTTGATCTGGGGTTTTCTGTTAGCGTTTATCGGACAACCACGTGACGAGCTGGATCAAGAGCGAGAGATACTGGATGAGTTTATTACAGCCATGAGAGACAATCACGAATCTCGAAAGAACGATGCCAAACGAACAATGGATCTGGACGATGACACAGAATTCATTGATCCAGCCGAGAAATTGACTGCCGAGGCTATCAAAGAAGCAGGGTTTGAACCGCATTCGATACTTGTTCAGGAAGTCCTTTATCACCAACCGATTTTAGAGAACGACACGCATCACAAGAATGCGGTCAAGCAACTCGTCCGCAAGATTGCAGATACCGTACCGCTTCGGCCGGTCGATACATTATATACTCGGCTAACTCAAGATCTATCCACTCTCAAATCACGAAGCGCACCTGGTATTGAATCGGCTAAGTTGGTCATTGAGGGACATATGACCCAAGATGACACGGAAGATTCTGAGACAGATAGAGTTTCTATTCCGGAATTGGCAAGAAAAAAGAGCGTTACTATTGCGAAGGTGATCAACGCCGATAACAGCGTGGTTGTGACGATATTGAATAGGCTATCTGATGATGTGAATGGGGAGCTCTGGACTACGACACCGATTTTCGAGAAAAAAGACGATGGATGGCGGTTTACCCCCTATGGCAAATTGCTTGCTCACGTGCTTCATCGGCGTCAGGGAGACGCCGACATCCTATATTGGTTCGCGCTTGGACCCGAAGAAGTCACGCTATACGAGCGAACTCTGATTACTGACGTACTTGCCGCAGATGAGAACATTCCTGTGAGACCTCTCGGGTGATGCTTTTCGGGGTGCTAGAAATGCGGATATGTATGTTTCCAACAATAACCTTAGGGACCTCAGGGACGTCGACTGAGAAGTTGTCATGGACAGATAGTCAAGACAAGACGGTTACAACTGAGTTACATAGTTCATACCCAGTCGGTGTTTTCCCTCATTTGCCGTATTTTCTAATCAGGTTAAGACATAAAGCGCTCAACTGGGGTGTCGGTATCTGACTCATGTCCAAAACACCATCCTAGAAGGTGAAATCTCCGAGAGTGATTTAGCAACGTTGCAAAAACAGATTAGCGATCTACTTGAGTCAGGTAAGTCGACGATTATCTACGAGCTGTCCTCTGTTACACTGCTCAATCGTACGGTCTACGGTGAGAACCCCACCGAAGACCAACATTTTCTCTATGTTTCGGTCGACCCCCTGGGGTAACAGGGGTATTGCAGGTCGACGGAACATCTTTGTTGTAGCACCCCGGTAGAACGTCTATGCCCCGTATATCGGGCATGGTTTCAGACGAACTCTCGTGAGGTTGAAGCGACACCTACGGCGAGAACGATCCGATGGACGATGAGTTTCAGACGAACTCTCGTGAGGTTGAAGCGGTATGCTGGTTTTCATCCCTCCACTTTCTGAAAACGTTTCAGACGAACTCTCGTGAGGTTGAAGCCTCATATTCTTCGCCATCTGAATCAGAATATCCCTCGTTTCAGACGAACTCTCGTGAGGTTGAAGCGTCTTCTCTGTCAATCCACCCGTAGACGTCGACAAGGTTTCAGACGAACTCTCGTGAGGTTGAAGCCAGCTATGACACAGCACAGTGAACGACAGCGACCGGGTTTCAGACGAACTCTCGTGAGGTTGAAGCCTCAATGAGCGACCCGCCGCACTCATCACAAGTATGGTTTCAGACGAACTCTCGTGAGGTTGAAGCAGTGGTTGAGCATCGGATAGGTGGTGCCCAATGGTTTCAGACGAACTCTCGTGAGGTTGAAGCACCCGTCTGGGGTACTTCATTAGCAGCACCACACCGGTTTCAGACGAACTCTCGTGAGGTTGAAGCTTGACGTTCTGACACGCATCGGCTACATACAAACGTGTTTCAGACGAACTCTCGTGAGGTTGAAGCTTCTTTAGAAGGCCAGAACGCGGAACGTCACCCGTGTTTCAGACGAACTCTCGTGAGGTTGAAGCGCCTGCTTGTCTGAGTGTCGATACCTCGCCGCGGTGTTTCAGACGAACTCTCGTGAGGTTGAAGCTGAGCGCCGAACAGGAGGACGAGCACGAGAGCGAGTTTCAGACGAACTCTCGTGAGGTTGAAGCGCACGTTTCTGTATCCCAAATCATAATTCAACCACGGTTTCAGACGAACTCTCGTGAGGTTGAAGCCTGTAACCCCACCCGTGCAAAGGCAACCGCTGCACGTTTCAGACGAACTCTCGTGAGGTTGAAGCTCACCATCGTAATCACCTGCAACGACATACTCTGGTGTTTCAGACGAACTCTCGTGAGGTTGAAGCAGTTTGTTGGCGCGGCACTCGAAAACCGAATCAACCGGTTTCAGACGAACTCTCGTGAGGTTGAAGCAACGTCCACACAGTCGTCCCCTACCTTGACCTTGCCGTTTCAGACGAACTCTCGTGAGGTTGAAGCATCTATTTTGGGAGTTATGACACCGGTTCTTGCAGCAGTTTCAGACGAACTCTCGTGAGGTTGAAGCACATTGTTTGAGTGCAAGTCGTGTGTCCAAATCTCTGTTTCAGAGGCTGTGTTGAATCACTAGCACTACTTCTGGGGTTAATCCGGCAAGCTGATTGCCACGGCTGAAGAAAGAGAGCAATGAAAGAACTTGCACACGACCACGGAGATGCCGCAGGGTTTCTCAGAAGGTATCAAGCGTGTTTC
>NZ_JAQFWV010000070.1:0-16718 GCF_056175805.1 Halohasta sp. A2
CTAATTTAGCTTTCGCGACTGCATTACGGGTGAAGAGACGGATTTCCGAATTCAAAGTAATCTGTCTCTTCGCTTTCTACAGCAATAAAGGAGCTTTCGCCGTTACCTCTAGCGAAACTACAGAGCCCTATTATCTAATACTTCTGGTTAGCCACTTGTCCGTATTGGACAACACGCTAAGTAACGTTTGAGGGCATTATTTGGAAAAATTGTATGAACCATATGTTGATATAGAAACTGCGAAGTCTGTAGTTACGAATAACCCCGAAGTTGTGCATGGGATCTGGGCCAGTTTCCCCTTCTCGTCTGGTCAACGACCAAGATGGGCGATCACACCACCACCAGAAGCTGGCGAATCAGAAGATTCCGGGGAAGACCACCCACACGACGACGAAAACGGGGGAGACGGTTTGTCATGCCTCTACCGGCGAGCGAGCCCGAGGAGTGATTACTACAGGAGTGAGCTCACCCGTCGGTCGAGGAAGCCGCGCAACCTTCCAGCCGTTATCCGAGGCTTCGACCGCACCTCACCTTCCATCGACACCTGTACGAGGAAGTCCACCAAGAGCCACATATTGTAGAGAAGCACCTCGAACCCGAAGTCGAACAGTCTGACGCCGAACTCCTTCGATCGTCATCTCTTCCTCGGCGAGCATGTCGAGGATATTCTCGCTCGCTGATACATCGAGCCCCGTTGCCGTCATTTCCCTCCAGTGGAGTCGCCAACCCATTTCCGGCTGGTTCCCGTAGCCAGCGACATGGCTGACGACCCCGACGACGGTGTTCGCGTCTGGCTGGTTGAACGCACCTACTCCGACGACGAGCAGAACCTCATCATCCTCACCTACGCGACCCCAGACGGCGAGCAGTACTACCGCAAGGAGCGGGCGCTCACCTCCTTCACCGATGTGCGAGACACGACGGCCGCCGTCGACGCCGAACCGGACAACCTCGGCTCGGTCGACGACCTCAATCTGCAGGAACAGTACGCCACCGAGGCCCAGCGAATGCGAGACGTACACGAGCCCGACGACGTGATTTGACTCTCGGCACCGCGAGGGCAGCACCGAGCCCACATGTTATACCCAGTCACCCCCTACGCGTGGGTATGCGCGAACTCGCCTTCGCCTTCGAGTACGAGCCGGGGTGCAACAGGGTGGCGGACGCCCTCGCCGACCACCCCGTCGCCCGCGTCCGCTCGCTCTCGCTGCACGCGACCGCCGACCGCCTCTGTCGGGTCGACCACGCCACCGGAACCCCGGACGCGCTCGACGCCATCGAAGACGCTTTTCTCACCAGCGACTACTACGCCGACTGTCTCGCCACTGAGGACTGCGGCGCCACGCAGACCACGCGCGTCCTCGACCGAACCGAGGACACGCTCGTCCTCTACTCCGACTGGGAGCGCACGCCCGACTGCGCGTCCGTCCCCCACATCGCCCGCGACCACCTCGGCGACGGCGTGCTGTTCGAGACCCGCCACGAGGGCCGTCACTACACGTGGCGGCTCACCCACTCCGGCGAGGGCGACGTGGCCGCGTTCTTCGACGACCTCGAGGCGGCCGTCGAGGAGTGTGCCCAGACGGAGATGCTCCGAACCGCAGACACCGCGACGACGGCGAACAACGGCAGTGAGAACACGGGTGGGCTGTCGCCCGAGCAGGAGACCGCCCTCCAGGCCGCTGTCGAACACGGCTACTACGAGTCGCCACGTGAGGTGGACGTGAGTGACCTCGCCGACCACCTCGACGTGCCCCGCTCGACGCTCACCTATCGAATCCGGCGGGCCGAGGAACACTTGGCGAAGCAGCACGTCGCCGGCGAAACGGTGGCGGACGAATCGTTGGCATCTCTCTGACGCCTTTGTTTTGGATTATTCCAACTAAGGCTTATCGAACAGAGGCCCTTACCTCAGGGTGATGACTGATGAATCAAACGCGGCCGGGCGGGCGAGCGGGGGCGGTCAGCGACAGGAGCTGACCGCCCGCCTCGCCGTCCCCAAGATGGACTGCCCATCCTGTGCCCAGAAGGTCGACAAGAGCCTCCAGCGCGCCGACGGCGTTCTCGACGCCACCCTCCAGCCGACCACCGGCACGGCCAACGTCACGTACGACCCCGACCGTATCAGCGAAGCTGACGTGGTCGAGGCGATCGAGGCCGCCGGCTACGAGGTCGTCGGGGGATCGGACACCGACGATGACGATGAGCAAACCGAGGCGGACGACGGCGTCGACATCGCGCCGCCGTCGGAGGTATGGACGAGTCCCCGCGCGAAGAAGACATGGCTCGGCGCGGCGTTCGTCGCCCTCGGTCTCCTCTTCGAGTTCGTTCTCACCGGACAGAACGCCGCGGTGGCGAGCGTCCTCGACTACCCGCTCCACGTCGCGGACGTGCTGTTCCTCGGCGCGGTCGCCGCCAGCGGCCTCCCCGTCGTCCACGGCGGCTACTACTCCGCGAAGAACCGGAGTCTGGACATCGACCTGCTGATGGGGACGGCGATCATCGCCGCGACCGGCATCGGCTACTTCGTCGAGGCCGCGACACTGGCTGTCCTGTTCAGCATCGCCGAACTACTGGAAGACTACGCGATGGACAGAGCGCGGGACTCCATGCGCGAACTGATGGAGCTGTCGCCCGACGAGGCCACCGTCAAGCGCGACGACGAGGAAGTGACGGTGCCCGCCGACGAGGTGGAGGTGGGCGAGGCTGTGGTCGTCCGCCCCGGCGACAAGATCCCGCTCGACGGGACGGTCGTCAAGGGCGAGAGCGCGGTCGACCAGTCGCCGATCACCGGCGAAAGCGTCCCCGTCGACAAGACGGAGGGCGACGAGGTGTACGCCGGCGCGATCAACGAGGAGGGGTACCTCGAGGTGGAGGTCACGTCGACTGCGGGCGACTCGACGCTCTCGCGCATCATCGAGATGGTGCAGGGGGCACAGGCGAACAAGACCGAGACCGAGCAGTTCGTCGACCGGTTCGCGGGCTACTACACGCCGCTCGTGGTCGTGCTGGCGATCCTGACCGCCGCCATCCCGCCGCTGCTCATCGCCGATCCCGTGTCGGTGAACGTGGCCGGGTACGGGGTCAGCTTCGCCGGCGACTGGCAGACGTGGTTCATCCGAGGACTTACCCTGCTAGTGATCGCCTGCCCATGCGCGTTCGTCATCTCGACGCCCGTCTCGGTGGTATCGGGCATCACCAGCGCCGCGAAGAACGGCGTCCTCATCAAGGGTGGCAACTACCTCGAGGCGATGGGTGAGGTCGACGCGATCGCCGTCGACAAGACGGGCACGCTCACGAAGGGCGAACTCGCCGTCACCGATGTCGTCCCGGTCGGCGACACCGACGAGGCGACGCTGCTCCGTCACGCCGCCGGACTGGAGCGACGCAGCGAGCATCCCATCGCCGAGGCTATTCTCGCCCGCGCCGACGAGGCGGGCGTGGGCGACCTGCCCGAACCCGAGGGCTTTGAGAGCCTGACGGGCAAGGGCTCCGCGGGAAGATTGGCGGCGAGACGTACTACGCGGGCAAGCCCGCGCTCTTCGAGGAGATGGGCTTCGACCTCTCGCGGGCTCACCGCGAGACGGACGGTGGCGTCGTGGCAGAGGAGGCGGACGAGTCCGACGACGGGGCGTTCGCCGAGGACGCGCTCGCCGCGCTGGAGCAGGAGGGCAAGACAGTCGTGATCGTCGGGACGGAGACCGAGTTGCTGGGCGCCATCGCCATCGCCGACGAGGTGCGCCCCGCCTCGAAGCGGGCCGTCCAGCGCCTGCACGAGTTGGGCATCGAACACGTCGTGATGCTGACAGGCGACAACGAGGGGACGGCGCGGGCGATCGCCAAGCAGGTCGGCGTCGACGAGTACCGCGCCGAACTCCTGCCCGACGAGAAGGTCGACGCGGTCGAGGAGTTGCAGGCGGAGTACGGAGAGGTGGCGATGGTTGGAGACGGAATCAACGACGCGCCTGCGCTCGCCACCGTCGAGGTCGGTATTGCGATGGGCGCGGCCGGCACCGACACCGCTCTGGAGACCGCTGACATCGCGCTGATGGGCGACGACGTCGGGAAGCTGCCGTACCTCTACCAGCTGTCGCACACGGCCAACGGCGTGATCCGGCAGAACATCTGGGCGAGCCTCGGCGTGAAGTTCCTGCTCGCTCTCGGCGTGCCGGTGGGACTGGTGTCGGTGGCGGTCGCGGTCGTCGTCGGCGACATGGGGATGAGCCTCGGCGTCACGGGCAACGCGATGCGATTGTCGCGAATCGAACCGAAACGGTTCGAGTGACCGGCGACCTCTTCTCTCAGCTCTGGCGTAGTTTCTTTCACGACTGCCCGTAGAGCCCGATAGCCACTCATGCACAGATTTTGGCATTCGCAACTACAGGCGTCGCAACCCCACTCTCTGAATTGTGCGCCAACATTGTCGAGGTGTTGTTTTATGACGCCCTGATAAGCTGCTTCACGGATATCAACTTTCATGACTCGTCTGCTTCTCTAGCAGAGATACGATCTGAGAGGCTCTCTGCGAACCAGTCGTTAGCGATTTCCGTAGCTTGGTCAATCATCTCATTGTGATCCATCTCAGTGTTCTCGAAAGACTCGTAAATCAGCCATTGTTCTGCGGTTGGATCAAAAACTATCACATGCGCTTTTTTATTCATATTCAATAGGAACGATTCTATTGTGCCAGGGGTAGAACTAGGAAATCCCATCGCACCCTGTATCTTCGGGTTGTCACTCTCACCGATTTTCTTCACAAGACGATCTGTGATCGGTTGGTTGGGCAATGACGAGAGGAAATTTGGTGACGCATTCGAATTGTCAGACATACTTGTCGATTGGTGAATGACGGTTTTGAATTTGTGGGGATAAAAAATGCCGTGCCAACGGTCTAATCAGGTGTCCATGCTGAATGCAACGGGCTTCAGCTCATAGAAGCTAACTCAATGGTCTAATTCAGTAGTTCCCGAGTTAAGTACTTAGCAAGCGTTAACACGATATTGTAGAATGACTATAGGATTCTCTATTAGTATATCTATAGGTATATCTATAGATATATCTATAGGAAAAACTATATCTATCCCTATAGGTGGGTCGGTGTTTTTGCGGGCACGAAACTTGAAGAAGTGATCCAGAAGTTCTGGCCTGGGACGTCTACGCCGATGCAGTCGACTCTGACCCCTCTCCACGTGGAAGGCCAAACTCAACCTCGACTCGGACCGTGTCGTAGGGCACGTACGGCTTCTTCGCGCGACCGTCTTCTTCGAAGTGGATGATGTCATACTCAGCAAGCAGGTGGAGATCATTGTGGACATCATGGACGTCTCGATCGAGACGGTCAGCCAGCCCACGCATACTCTCTGGTGGATGTTCCATCACTGCTTCGAGCAATTCCATTCGTCGGTCGGTGAGCAGCTGACGAACTCGGCTACGGTCTTCGAAGTTGACAACGTGTGGAACTTCTTGGCCGTCTTCCCACCGCTCGGCGCGCTTGAGGGCAGCCGCTTGGGCCTGCTCTGCTGGAAGCGACGTAATGCGGAGTGTCGACGGGTACTCAACCTCGTCCGGACCGGGGGTGAACTCGTCATGTGTTGGTTCGGTATCAGTTGGTTCGTTGGTCATAGATTTCGGTTACCTCGTTTTGGAAGTCGTCGATCAGTTCGGATAGTCCTGTGAACTCTAACCTCGTGATCTCGCCATCGGCCGTGTGTCGATGATGTCGACCGATATCAAGGTGATGAGGCGAATTATCGTACCGGAGCAGTGTGTTGCCGTGGGCGTCCATGTACTGGAAGCTGTACTTCAGCCCCCTTGGGAAATCCTCACTCGCTGGAACCTGCCAAGCGACCATCTCATACCGACTTCCATCCGGCTTTTCGGTTTCGTCGCTGTACACTACCTTCGCAGGCATCGCTATTCCATGCTGTGGTTCAACCCCAACAAAATTAAATCTTACCGTTGGGAACTAACCCCAACAACAGAGTGGGATACTACCTACAACTGTGAGATAGACACCGCAGCCAACTACGAATAAATCATATATTGCTATGCTCGAATTGGCCTACAGATATTACAATAGTATTCACTATAGCTAATTCTATATGAATTCCTATAGAAAAAGCTATAGTCTCCTCGTGGCCTGTTTTCCGACAGCTTCACGGACAGCATCGAACTCATCAGGTGCTGCCTCCTGGAAGCCAAGGCGTAACGCCAAACGGAGGATATCGCTACGATCAGCATCACCAACATCGACATCGAGACGCTGCTGGAGTGCCTGGCCAACATCCTCCATCCGGTCAGGATTGTCCTCTAAGGCGCGGATGAATGCTGCGAGACTCCCGTCCCAGACGCTCACAGTCTTCTGCTGTTCGCCACCATCAATCGCTTCGAGCTCAGAAACGATATCGTCGACCAAGGCCTGTTTCTGTTCGGCAGAGCCAGCTTCATCGAGACGATCTCCCTGCGAGGTTTGCTCCCGCAACGCTGCAAGATCGGCATCCTCTTGATCACCGCTCATAGGTTCTGTTCCTCCAAGCGAATTAGGAGTTCCTCAACGGCTGCACTGTACGCATCTCTTGCCTTCTGGGCAGTGGTTGAAGGCTCTTCCAACTCGAACGCTGTGACGCCGCGCTGAGCGGCGTTGCGTATGTCTTGCGAGTACGGAACGTACGTTGGCGCAATTGTATCTCCGTATTCATCCTCGAACGAGGCAAGATACTCTTCGGCGAGCTTTGTCCGTGTGTCGACCTTGTTGGGCAGCACCAATGAGAGCTCAATATCGACCGAGAAGTTGTCTGCAATCTTCTTGAGATCCCGGCGCAGGGCATCGGCCTGTTCAGCCTCAAATGGACCCATCTCAACCGGTGTAATAGCGTTCCGAGCGGCCCATAGACCATTGTAGGTCACGTTGTTCGTCATCCCCGGTAGATCGATCAGAACGACATCGTAATCAAGCGGATCGACGTACTCGTCGAGGAACTGCTCCAGGCGACTATACCTCTCACGAGCGTCGTCGATGTTCCCGAGCTCGGCGTCGAGTGTATCGAGTCCAGGATGCGCCGGGATTAACGCCGGGCCCTCACCGGTGTCGATCACAAGATCTTCGACGGCATCGTCGCCGAGCTTCTTCGCGATTGTCCCCCAAGAGTCATCAAATACGGTACTGATGTTGGGCCAAGCTTCGTCGTTCTCAATCTGTTCTCGGTATTCCTCCCAGACGCCGAAGTGTTTCGCGAGATCTCCCTGCTTCCCTGCGAGGTCGATCAACAATACGTTCTTCCCCAGCTGGTCGAGAGCAACCCCAAGATGTGCTACTGTAGTCGTCTTACCAGTGCCACCTTTATCCAAGAAGGCAGCTGCACGGTATGTTTCTCCCATTAAATATCACCTATAGTATTTCCTATAGAGTTACCTATAGACTTGAATCTTCGTCAGACACGTGTCTGATAGGCAATATAACGGTGTTCGATCAATATGGAGTCTCAACGTTCAATTATTGATATCCCCCACATTGGTTGCATATTCCTCAGCTAACTCTACAACGTCGTAGACGTGAATACCCGATTTGTACCAGAGTACACGATCGTCTATTCCCTCGAAGTCCTCGGACGAACAGTCCAGTCGTTCTGAAACAGCAACAATAAGATTGTCACGGTCAGCAGCTCGTATTTTTGCCAGTTTCTCTTCGAGATACTCTGGTGTCCAAAAGCCCACGATCTCGAACATAACACGCCGTCCATCAGGATGTTCAATCGCAAAATCAGGAAGCATCACTTCTGCACCCAAATCCAGAACATCGTCTTCACGTCGGAGTTCCCAGTCGGTGGTAGCACGGCCCCATTTCTTTGCGAGCGTCCGCTCAACATCACTGTCGAAATCACTCTGCGCCGAGTAGTGCGAGGACAGCCCCTCGGTATGGTCGAGTTCGAATGAGAGTGTCCGATTGGGTGATCCGCCCTCATTTTCCAGAATGTCTGCTTCCATCTCCCACCGATTACACAACGGAAGAGTAGGGAGGAAATTCGCCATCCGAATGCCATACTTTCGTGACTTCGAGAATAGCGATGCTGCGCCATCCAAGCGTGCTTCGTAGCCATCTGCGAGGTCTGTACTCTCAACTCGAATTCCAGTATTGTCGATTGGATAGATCCGGTGCATCAAGCCGAACAGTTTGACGTAGCTGAATACTGTCGCAAACGAATCCCAGACACGGACCCGCATTTCGGTTGCATCATACAGAACAGCCTGTGCCAACGCGAGATTGTAGCGAGTGAGCAGCCACTCGACGCTGATCGTATCTTCAGCATAGGACTCTTCGCTATCACCGGTAAGCCGGGTTGTTGTCGACGAATCATCGCTCTGCTGGTAGTCATCTGCAATCCGGTCACCAAACTGCACAAGCCGCTTATTCTCCTCCAAATCAGCGTACATCCCTCGATAGCACTCTTCGAGTGAGATCCTAAGTCGGTCAGCTACTGTGCTGTATACCCACAGAGAGTTAGTATCATCTCCTAACGTTGGTTGGCGAACAATTGGCTGATTCTCATTTGCTACCTCAAAGAGTTCTTGCCGAATACCTCGTGGCTCAACCGGAGCGACAGTCTCAAACACACACTCGTCTTGGAGAAGTTTCGCCAGTCCCTGGACGACTTTGTAGTCTGTATCTGCGATAGTCAACTCGTCAATCGTATCCTCTAACTCTCCTTTTGGCTCTCCGAGATGCTCCTCAAATATGCCGATGAGTTCCGTAGCTGTCTCTCGATATCGCTGCTTGTTGGTGTCAATAAGCGATGGTCGGATGTTACCTTCGTAGGTTCGAGACCGTGCAAGATCTGCTGTGAGCACTCTAACTCACCCCCTGCCGACGCTGTTGTGAAACATAGGTTTCCATCGTGTCCTCTGAGATGATCTCGTAGAGACGGGCCGGTTGGTTCTCATCTGTTGGACGGAGAATCCGTCCCAACCGCTGTGTATACTGCCGCTTCGATGCACTCCCAGAGAGAATAATACCGACATTCGCGGCTGGAACATCGATACCCTCGTCTAGAACCTGAGATGTTGCCAGCATTGAGTACTCTCCAGTACGGAATCGCTCTAAGATTTCCGTCCGCTCGTCAGTTTCGGTTTGGTGAGTAATACAGGGAACTACGAACTCTTGAGAGATTTCGTAGGCAAAATGGTTGTTCGCAGTGAAGATGATCGTTCGGTCCTCGTAGTGCCGTTTCAGGAGATTATCGAGGGTGTCGAGTTTCTTTTCCGCAGTTCGAGCGATCTTCTCAGCTCGTTGCTTCGCGATCAGGGCTCGACGTCCGTTGGGATCGTACGACGTGCGTTTGAGAAACTCCTGGTAGCCATTTTCTTTCCATAGATCGAAGTCGTGACTGTCGACATACTCACGGTAGATCTGATACTCCTCGTCGTACCTCTCTCGTTCGTCAGCTGTGAGTTCAACCTGGAGATGAAGCGTTTCGTACTCGCTGAGGTACTCGCCTGCCAGCTTGTCGACTTCCTCTCGGTAGACGACGCTCCCGAGGAGATCCTCCAACACATCGTGGCCACCATCGGCACGTTCGTAGGTGGCAGTTAATCCGAGTCGATACGGTGCAATCGTCATTTCAGGGATCTGCTGGTATGTTGGAGCCGGGAGGTGATGGACTTCGTCGACGACGAGCAAGCCGAACTGATCACCATACTCGTTGATGTAGCGATATGCAGAGTCGTAGGTCGTCACTGTTAGGTTGCTCACATCGTGACTTCCTCCACCAAGGACTCCAACACCGTCCGGAAGTTGGTCTCCGAACGCATTAGTCAGCGTTGCGTGCCACTGGTTCATCAGATCGATTGTCGGGACGACAACAAGCGTGCTAACACCAGCATCAGCGATAGCCTGAACGGCAAGAAACGTCTTTCCGCTCCCAGTTGGCAGCACAACACTGCCGCGACGCCCATTGTCTCGCCACGCAGCAAGAGCCTCCTGTTGGTAATCACGTGGTTCAATCGCTACAGACGGCTGAAAATGGAACTCAGAATAGTTACGAGCGTCGTCGATAAGTGACTCAACGGATGCTGTAGATTCAGAGAGGGTAGACTGTCCATTAGTGCTGTCTCCCCACGCACGTATCTCGGCGTAATGCTGCGCTTGTGCTCGATACTCGTCGACACGATCGTCCCACTCAGCATAGGGGACTGTATCAGGAGCATCTTCGAGCAGAAGCGTTCCATCGTCGAAAGCAATGTGCATCTAACTTGAGTTAGGATATGAGGGCTACTTGTCCTTGCTGGGGACAAATCGGTTGGTCGGTACAATGAGTGTAGTCTCGACAGACGGCATACGATGTCCGCAATGGTGTATACAGTAATGCTCGTATGCAGAAGGCAGTCCACTGACAAGCCAACTTCTGTCGTGGGTTATTGACACCGATTAGTCAAGCACTGGGTTCATATTGCCGGGCCAGCTGGCTTTCCAAACGTTTGCTCGGCTACCAATGCGGTCAAGATTGAGCTGCACTAGCTTGCCTGGATCAAGCTTCGCTAGCTCTTCTCGGAGATCGTTGTCTTCGTATTCGACGACCTGGAAGACACGATTGGCTGATGGTGCCAAGAGGCTAATTGCATTATTGGAATTCATGTCTCGTAAAACACGATATTCTCTAGTTTTATCTACAGTATGCTTCATCTATGGGCTATGTGCGGCCTAATTTCTAAAAAATCTTTATCCCACACTTTGTTTCAGCACAGTCGAAACAATCGGAAATGAATTGAGAAGCGGTCAAAAGAACTCTAGGGCCGCCGCACGCGGCCACATATCACGTTCGGCCACTTCACCATCGTGAGCGAGTTTTGGCTTTGACCTTCTCACGCGCCTAACATCGGCGAATCCTACCATAGGTATTTCAGGCCGGGCGCGGCCCTAAGATTTCAAGACGCATATTCTCCAAGCGTCAATTGTTCTTGTTCAGAACTGCAGAGGCAGGTAAATATTCGGATTATTTTATACGAAAATGGATTCTGTATGAGGATATATTCGTTAAACTATAGTAGTCTTAGTAGACCATCCAGTAAATCCGTACCCAGTAGCGTTCCCTATTGGAGGTAGAGTTGCGCAGCGGTATCGAAACATGATTCCGGTGAGCCAGCGAACGAACCCTCAAGACAGATCGACGGTTCGTAGCGGTCGTCGCTGTACTTGTAAAACGCGAAGCCCCACGTGTCAGGATTTCCTGTCCAAGTGAGTCGACACAGTTTCGTAGGCGTCTGCCTGATTTGCTCGATCTCTTGCTCTGTAGCATCGGGACGAATCCACGGATCACTCTCAGTTGCCTCGATATAGGCATATTCTCCACGGAACCGAACGTCAACACGCGCGCACCGCTTGTTCCACGCGGTGCGCGCATGGTTCTCAAGACGATCCCTCAGCGTTGTTCGAACTTTCTCGGGGATTGCTGCCATACTACTCAGACACTCTCTCAGAGCTTTAATCTATGTCTAGGACCTTGTCAAGCAGTCTATTCAGATCTTCTGTTGTGTATGTCCACTCGAAGGGCTCTGGAACTGCATTCCAGAGCACTTCGAAGCCAGTAATCTGGTGTATCAGCGCAGAGAGTGAGTCAAAACTGCCACCAGTCAATGCTTTTCGTGTCAGAACAGAAAATACAGTTCGATCTGATTCATCACTTCGCAGAGGATAGTCCCTATACGGGATCTGAAGGCATATACTCCCTACTCTCGGTGGGTACGGATTTACTGGATGGTCTACTCAGACTACGATCTCATACTTGTACCAGACTCTCCGCTTGCTGATGCGCTCAATCGGCGGCTTGACCGGCTCGCTGTTCGTCTGGTTGCTGTTCGCAAGCGAGGGACTGTTTGGCAGGTCCGTCGTGTCAGAGCTCGTCGCGCTGGTCGTCCTGTTGGTCCTGATGGTGAGTTTCTTTGCGATTGTCGTCCTCCCGGAGTCACGGGTCGACGACAGTCGGCTTGGAGCGCTTCGCCGGGACTGGCCGCTGGCCGCGATTGCCTATCTCGCCGTGTTGGTCCCACTCGTCGCTGTTGGCTCGCGGTTGGTGTGAGTCGAACGGCCAGTGGGAATCCAGCATGTCGACACAGCTAGGCCACGGGCTCACAGTTGGGTTCCGAGACCACAGACACCACGCAGCGTTACTCAAGCTGGTGGTAATCGAGTTCGTACCCCTCGTTGAGGGCAGCCTGCACGGCTTGGCTCGGTGCCCCAACCGGTTGGGTCTCCAGCCGCATCCCATCGAGATCAGATATTTTGAGGTAGATGTTACGCTGCCAGTCGGGATCGGTCTCGGGGTAGTCCGTCCGGTAGTGGGCCCCACGAGATTCGGTTCGTTCGATCGCACTACGGAGCACTGCCTCGGCGGCCGTCAGCATGAATCCGACATCGACAGCGAACTCGAAAGAGTCGCTGGTGAGCGGTCCGACATCCATGTCGGCCGCCTTGGCGCGGACCTCGTCGAGTGCGTCGAGACCGGCCGACAGTGAGGCATCGTCGCGGAGAATCCCGGCGTGGCCCCACATCAGTGCCTGCAGGTCGGTGACGACCTCCGCGACATCGTAGGTGCCGTCGCTGGATGCCATCGCGGCAAGATCAGAGAAATGTGGTTCGGCGAGGTCGACGAGCAGTTCGGTCGGCACCTCACCCGGTCCGTCGACTCGGTCGGCGACGCGGTTGCCGGTGACGACACCGAAGGCGACCGTCTCGGCCAGCGAGTTCCCCCCGAGGCGGTTCGCTCCGTGGACGCCAGCCATTGTTTCGCCGATGGCGAACAGCCCGTCGACGTCGGTCTCGCCGTGGCTGTCGACGGCAACCCCACCCATTCCGTAGTGAGAAGTCGGCGCGACTTCGACCGGCTCGGACGCCATGTCGACGCCGAGGTCGGCGAAGCGTTCGTGCATCCGGGGCAGTCGCTCTTTGATGAACGCGGCCTCCCGGTGGGAGATGTCGAGGTAGACGCCACCGTTGTCGGTGCCGCGACCCTCGGCGATTTCCTTAGCGATAGCCCGGGCGACCACGTCACGCGCATCGAGTTCCATCTGGTCAGGCGAATAGCGTTCCATGAACCGTTCGCCATCCGTGTTGTAGAGCCGCCCGCCTTCGCCGCGGACTGCCTCGGTGACGAGCCGGCCGCTCCACGGTTCCCATTCGGGGTTGCTTTCGTCTACGGCCATCCCCGTGGGATGGAACTGGACGAACTCCATATCCATCAGCGAGGCACCGGCATCGTAGGCCAGTGCCGGGCCGTCGCCGTTGTTCTCGTCGTCTCGGGAGGTATGGCGGTTGTATATCGCCGCGTACCCGCCCGCGGCGAGAATCACACTTCCGGCGTTGAACAACAGGAACTCACCGGTGTCCATATCGAAGCCGACCGCGCCGGAGAGTTCGCTACCGTCCGAAAGAAGCTTCGTGATCATGACGTTCTCACGGTAGGGGATCTCGAGCGCCTGAGCGCGGTCGACCAGCGTGTCGAGCAGCGACTCGCCGGTGTGGTCGCCCGCAAAGGCGGTTCGGCGGAACGACTGGGCCCCAAAGTAGCGCTGGTCGATCTCCCCATCGTCGGTTCGTGAGTATTTCATCCCCCACTCCTCGAGTTTGCGGAGGCGATCGGGCATCCGTTTGGCGACCGTCTCGACCTTTTCGGGATCATTGAGGAAGTGACCCTCGTTGAGCGTGTCGGCAGCGTGTACCGTCCAGTCGTCTTCGGGATCGTGGGTTCCGAGTGCCCCGTTGATTCCCCCACGTGCCCACGTGGTGTGGGCATCACCGTGGTCTCGCTTGCCGATCACGAGTACGTCGTCGACGCCCTGTTCGGCGAGCGTGATGGCACTTTGGGCACCAGCAGCACCAGCACCGATGATCAACACAGAGACATCGACGCGATCATATGTTACCGAAAGGTCAGCCGCTGCAGCCTTCTGTTTACCCATACCATTGATACGAGTTCGAGACATATCAGCCCTACGCGCGTGCGCAAAAAACCCGGGCGACTAGCGGTCGATTGCTGGTCGACACCAGAGCGATCCGAAGCAGTTACTCGATAAAGGCGGGCAACGGAACTGGAACATAGTGCACTGTTGCCACTAGTATGGTAATTTGCCATCGGTCTTTAGTTAGGACCCCATCTGTGTTCGGTTAACGCCCAGGACGGCAGATCGTCCGGTTGCTGGGTTTAACCGGCTACGTTCAAACAGCCAGATTCGGTGATTTCGGTCGTTAGGAATGGTCACCAATACTTTACAAATATTACTGGCAATGTTAACCGAACACGAATAGTATTTTGACTGTAGCGTCGTCAGGGGAGAGATTCTGGAGGTCAGAGGACTCAGAATCGGCAATCAATTTCTCAATGAATCACTTTCACTCCACTTAGCTGAGCTATAACTATGGCATCCACTTACTTATGTTTGAGGGGGTAGAGTTGGCTCCATTCCAATAGGCTAGCCATCTCAATCCAATGTCACACGCTCCCTCATCCCCTGAGAGTCGAACATCAGCAAGATATGGAATCCGAACCTCATAGTATAGTGCACGGATCGTGTCCGTTCTGTGGAGCGATGGTGGAAGAACGGCATGTGATCATCCGCTATCGCACATGTGCTGGTGAACCGAGATGCTGGGCAGAGTGTCCCAGCTGTAGGGACGCTATCGATCCAGTATCCAATGATCAGTAGCAAATTCATCCAGTGGGTCTCCGAAGTTCGATCCTCTTCGACTTGCTTGCGCGAGTGTCGACACTGTGGCTGTCTCATCGAGAACGATAGTACCGAATGTCCGGAATGTAGCTCACAGGAGATTGCTGTCTACGAATTTGAGTGAGTTCGGTGTCGCTCTTATCACTACTTCTGCGGTTGATCACCAATCAGTCAACCCCCTCACCATTGCCGCGCCGATATCTCTCGCTTTCTCTCGTCTCAGCCCCTTGTGTTCTGCAATCTGTGTAGCCATTTCGTAGACCAGTTCTCGAGCAACTTCGGGAAACGGACGGAGCCGAGCGGTCGCGCTTTGCGCGGCCCGCTCGGATGCTATAAACGCATGCGTAAGCAAGACAATCGTCACGTGGTGATGCCATCCTTTCCACGTACGGCCTTCGAATTGATCCAATCCGAGTACCTGTTTGGCGTCTTCGTGAAAACGCTCGATTGCCCATCGAAGATGGGCATATCTCACTAACTCTTCTAAGCTCCACTCGTCAACTCCCCAGCACAGCCACGCTCGCAACTTATCTTCAGCATCCTCTATTAGAAGCCACCCTTTTTCGTCTGAAATTCGGCGTTTTGCCACACTCTTCACAACACAAACGCGTGTACGAAAGAACCGCCCAGTAAGCGGTTCTTTCGTTCCTTCTGCCCACGTTATCTCCCTCCAATCTTCATCATCAAGGTCAGCACAGATCTCTACAGCGGACTGGGGAATCACGTCCTCAGGATATCGTGGTTCAGACGGGGGTCGGCCACGGCCCGACCCCCGTCCAAGTTCCTCAATCGGAGTTGATTCTGGGATAACGGGCAGAGCTTTGGGTCTGACACCGAGTATATAGGGTTCATCCCATTCTCTGAGCTGAGTACGGAATGAGAGATATTTCCCATACCCCGAGTCGGGCCCCCCCCCCGCGGGGGGGACCGACGCTTTCCGTGCACGCGAAACAAGACCAATTGCGATCTCTGGTTTCGTCCGGAAACGAACGTCTTCAGGAATATCGCACTGCTGTCGCCGGTCTTCAAATTCGTCATCTTCAACCCACGTACGGGGAAGATACAACTCCAAGCCAAGTGGCCACGTGATTTGGTCGGCGTTCCGGGCCTCGCCCGGAACCGCTGCCACAAGGTCAACACCAACCTGACAGGAAGCAATCTTCCCGATTGAACCGGCGTACTGACGCTTGACACCCACACTATGATGACCTTGTTTGAGCATATCAACATCATCGACGATCTGCATCGCCGTTGGCGATGCGATCGTCTCTGGGATTTGTTGATTGAGATGATTCTGGACAGCCTCATATTCCCATGGACTTTCGCTAATGAAGCGTCTAATGCGGTGTTCGTTGATTGCAAGCCGTTTGCCAATTCCTCGAAGAGTTTTGTGACTACCAGGTCGAATCAGCCCTTCAACGTAGGCAGGAGCAACATTCCACGTGTTGGCTGCACGTGACCACGTGGATCCATCGGAGCGCGTTGTAAACGCGCCCCGAAGAGGGGCAAGAAACCGTCGGATGGAGGTTTTCGGAGTTCGTATACCAGACGAGAAACTGTTCATACAGAGCTACACGAGATGAGCAGAGATAGCGCCGCTGCTGAACCGCAGAAGTAGTGATAAGAGCGTTCAGCACTGTGTATGAGGTGTGTAGTCAGTCAATCCGGTAGACAGCAAGTGCTTTCAGGAAGTTGTCGTTGCAGTAGCGGACCCGGCACCGGACGCGGCAGCCTCGATAAAGGTTGTGCGGACCAGGATCAATGAACACACGGGCATCTTGCACTGGATCACGTGAGTAGACTGCAATGGCTTCTTCTCCCCCATTTTCACTTGCAGGTGTCTGGATGTACGTTTCAATCATCTCCCCACGAGTGAAGTACTCACAAAGATCACGCTCCTGTGCCTGTCGATGGGCCCGTTCCTTGGCTCCTCGGCTGTTTTTTAGTTCGGGAAGTACCGAATATCACACCGATGAGGTCTGTGATCACTGTCCGAGTTCGGTGTT